>JAAYRP010000151.1 GCA_012518715.1 Alcaligenaceae bacterium
AAATGACGGCATTGAGCCCTTCATGAATCGACGGAGCATAGGCCCAGAGGTAGGCCCGGTGTGTTTTTCTGTCTTTGTCCGCACGCAGGACCTTGATGGGGGTTTCATCCGCATGCAAGACAGGCTTTTGCAGTACCTCTTCACGCAAGGCATCGACCAGGGGTTGCAAGGCATAACCGCATTGACCCACCCAATCAGCCAGCGTGGACAGGGGTAAAGTGATGCCTTCATCGGATGCTTACTGTGGAGCTGCTAAATGGCGGTAAAGCGGCGTGTACGTTTACTGTTCAGGCAGATTATTACCGTGAGGATGGTCCTTGGACAGTAACAGTGGAGCCAGCGCGTAAAGAGTCACTTTCTTGGGATTTGCGCCAAAGTGGGCGTTGGTATGACTTCTCCTTACGCTGCGATAGTGACCCTAGTTTTTACCGCCGTTTTGCCGGACGAGTAGAAACGGGTGAGCATGGTGTGAGTGATCCGGCCTTAGGTTTAGTGGATTTTTAGTTAGGTAATATATAGGTAAAAAAGGGCTGATATTTCAGCCCTTTTTCATTGGATCAGCTGGTTGAGTTGAATAATAGGCAGCATCACAGCTAAGACAATCAATAGCACCATGCCACCCATTCCTAAAATCATTAAAGGTTCCAGCAGGGCAGTTGTAGTAATCGCTCGTTGTTCTAGCTCAGAGGAAAAGGAATGCGCGGCATGATCAAGCATTTTGGGAAGCTGTCCCGTACGTTCACCACTTTGGATTAAATGCACTAGCAAGGGTGGAAAACAGTGTTGCTGCTGCAGGGCAAGTCCTAGAGAGCTGCCTTCGCGCACTTGTAAACTTGCTTCAGTAATAGCTTGACGTAAATAAGTGTTTTGGATGGTTTTGTTGGCGGCCTCTAAAGCCTGTAGTAAAGGCACACTACTGTTTGTCAGGATGGCTAAGGTAGAAGCAAAACGAGCAACATCTAAGCCTTGAATGTATTGGCCAATAAGAGGAGCATGCAGGCATTTTTTGTCCCAGGCTAAGCGGGAGACGGGTTGTCGTAATGCGATACGCCAGATAATGATGGCGCTAGCGCTGATGAATGCAATAAGCCACCCCCATTGTTGGATTAGGTCACTTGTCCAAAGCATGACAAGAGTTAAGGGCGGTAAACTTTGTTTGGTTTGCGTAAAAGCGCCAACGACTTGGGGCACCACATAGCTTAAGAGAAAGATAATGATGGCAACTGAGACCACGCTTACAATAATGGGGTAAATGAAAGCTGAAAGAAGTTTATTGCGCAGAGCGTTACGCTGCTCAATGTAATCCGCCAAGCGCGTTAA
Organism: Alcaligenaceae bacterium; assembly: GCA_012518715.1. GTDB lineage: Bacteria > Pseudomonadota > Gammaproteobacteria > Burkholderiales > Burkholderiaceae_B > Paenalcaligenes > Paenalcaligenes hermetiae. Next base: position 1,321 of record JAAYRP010000151.1, read on the forward strand.
AATTTGATCGAGCTCGCCTGATTGCTCTCCAGCGTCGACAAGAGCACAGTAAATAACAGGAAAAACCTGTGGAAACTTTGTTAGTGCTTCACCTAAGCGATGGCCTGCTCTGACCTCACTGCGTATATGACTCAGAATGTCGCGCACGGACTTTTGCTCACCTTGATCGATAATAGCTGTTAACGCTGCTTCTAAAGGAAGCTGAGCACTAAGTAAGCTAGCCAATTGTCGAGTGAGCCAGCCTAGCTCTTTATCACTGATTTTTTTACGTGAAGAAAAAAAAGTCAGTCGTCGAGGCTGTAAACGTAAAGGTAGAAGACCTTGCTGCTGTAAGAGCTGATGGGCTTTGTCAAGAGAGTCCGCTTCGATATCTCCTTTTTGCTTTTTGCCTTGGGCATCAAGAGCTTGATAAGAAAAGCGTTGTTTCATCTTAGTCTTCATCCATACGCGTTACGCGCTTTAACTCTTCGAGCGAGCTGACGCCTTGTTCCACCCAGCGTAAGCCATCTTGATACAGGCTTTGCATACCTTGTTGCTGTGCATATTGGCGTAACCGGGTTTCATCTGCTCCTGTGCTAATGAGTCGCCGTAGTTCCTGATCCAGAATAAAAAGCTCATGGATACCGGTACGTTGTTTATAGCCGGTATGGGCACATTGCTCGCAGCCTTGGCTGAGCCAACGCTTGGGTTGATCCGGAGCCGGGATTTTGCAGTGGTCACAAAGTTTACGTAATAAGCGCTGAGCTAAAACGCCTTGTAGTGTCGAAGCAAGTAAAAAAGGTTCTACGCCCATTTCGATCAGCCGCGTGGCGGCAGAGACGGCGTCGTTGGTGTGAAGAGTGGCTAACACTAAATGCCCCGTTAAGGAGGCTTGGACTGCAATTTGTGCTGTTTCTAAATCGCGAATCTCTCCAATCATGATGACGTCTGGGTCTTGGCGTAAGATAGCGCGTAAAGCAGTGGCAAAGTGTAGCTCAATCCTTGGGTTGACTTGGGTTTGCGAAACGCCAGCTAGATCGTATTCAATAGGATCTTCTACCGTAATAATATTAGTGGTGCTGCTGTCTAAAACGCGCAGCGCGGCATACAGAGTGGTGGTTTTGCCACTGCCGGTGGGTCCGGTAATTAACACAATGCCATGTGGGCGATGGATCAGCGCCTGTAGCTGTTGTAGTTTTTGTTTTTCTAGCCCTAAGGCACTCAGATCTAAGCGTCCCGCTGATTTATCTAATAATCGCATGACAGCGCGCTCACCATGGCCAGTGGGTAGGGTAGAAACACGCACATCAATAGCCCGTCCACCGACTCGCAAAGCGATGCGCCCATCTTGTGGTAGGCGTTTTTCCGCAATGTCTAAGTTAGCCATAATTTTGATACGTGAAATGAGCGCATTATGGAGTGCCCGACGGGGGCGTACGATATCACGTAGTGTGCCATCGACACGATAACGCACGACTGAATGCGTTTCAAAGGCTTCGATATGAATATCGCTGGCGCCATCGCGTGCAGCCTGTGTAAAAAGCGCATTAATCATTCGAATAATAGGCGCATCATCGCTCATTTCTAATAAATCCTCGACGGCTGGGATGTCTTGCATCAAGCCGTCGAGGTCGATCTCATTGGCTGCGGCATCTACAATGGCCGCGGCATCATCACTATGGCTATAACTGGCATTGAGTGTGGTTTCTAATTGGGCCTCATCGGCGAGTACCGTAGGGAGGTGAGGATAAGTTTGCTGCGCTTCGCACAGAGCCCAAGAGGGGGTGGTAGCACTATAAAGTAAGGTTGGTACATTGTTTATAGGCGCTATGACGAGGCGGTGATTTTTGGCCCAGGTATAGGGTAGCTGCATTACTCTTCCTCTCGTAGGTCAACAACAGGTGTGGCGGAGCCTCGCTCCAAAGGGGGGAGTACAGCGGGCACGTGAGTCGGTGCAAACCAATTGGGATGATTAGGCATATTCTGTTGAGTAGCACGCATGTAGTTATAGCGATCTAAAGTAAAGTAGGCGCTTTCTTCAGAATTTCGAATAATATGTGGGCGTAAAAAAATCATCAGGTTGGTTTTGGTACGCTGACGGCTATCATGACGAAATAGATTGCCAATAACAGGAATATCACCTAAAAATGGGACAGAGGAAGTGGTGTCATTGATGTTGTCTTCCAATAAACCACCTAAAACAATAATTTGACCATCATCGACTAAAACATTTGTTTCTAAGGCGCGTTTGCGTGTGACCAAAGAGGTACTAGAAATCGATAAACTTGGGTCAATGCTGCTGACCTCTTGGTAAAGAGCGAGCTTAACGGTGCCACCTTCAGAGATTTGTGGGCGAATGCGTAGTGTTAAACCGACGTCTTCACGCTCAATGGTTTGAAAGGGGTTGCTGGCACCATCGCCAGAGGTGGTGTATTGGCCCGTCACAAAAGGAACGGTACGACCAACAGTAATACTGGCCTCCTCATTATCTAGGGTGAGTAAATTGGGTGTGGAAAGAACATTGGATCCGCTATTGCGCTCAAGAGCACGAGCTAAAACGCCCAAGTTCACAATCTCATTGCCTAAAATATTAACAGTGCCTTTTACCAGACCAAGACTGAGTCCTTGGGCTAAAGCGTCGATGGTGGTGGCGCCACTCATACTCGTACCTACACCACTACCACCAAAATTTGATCCTCCTACTACGCCACTGCCGCCACTTTGTAAATGGCTACCACCAAGCATCCACTGGATGCCAAACTCATTGGCATCTTCGGCGTTGACTTCTACGATGAGGCTTTCAACCAAAACCTGAGCTCGCCGTTGATCAAGTTGATCAATGACTTCACGTATACCGCGATAAAGGGGGGCTGGAGCAGAAATAATTAACGTGTTGGTGGTTGGGTCGGCCTGAATGGTGGCACCGGCAGCAGAAAAGCTAATGGGTTGTAGGGGTTGCGTTTGAGATAATGCTTGGCTCAGGGGGTTGGTTTCGCTGTTGTCAGACATCCCCACAGGGTTGGTTGAGAGAGGTGCTGGGGTAGTAGGGGCAGTAGGAGAGTTATTCGTTGCGTTTGTGGCGGTGGATTGCGGGTTCAGTCCCTCTAAGGCGCCGCGTAAGACCTGCGCCAAATGTGTGGCTTGGGCATTTTTTAAGTAGACCACATGTAGATTGCTTTTTTCAGCATTGGGGTTGTCGATTTTATAAATGAGGTCTTTAGCCATTTCTAAGCGGGCAGGGCTACCCGCTCGTAAGATAACAGAGTTGCTGCGTGGATCAGCGACAATTTGTACTTGCTCAAAAGGATCGTTGCTGGTGCCGTTGAGCAGTTGAGTTGCTAAAGCGGCTACATCAATCGCTACGCCATATTCAATACTAATGACCTCGGTGTTAACACTGTGATGGGTGTCGATACGCTGAATTACGTCAGCAATGCGCAATAAATTATCGGCATAGTCGGTAATAACTAAGCTGTTGTTGGCCGCGTAAGCATTAATTGGATTCGCTGGGGAGACCATGGGACGCAATACGGGTAATAGGTCGTTGGCTTTTTCATGTTGTAAGCGAAATACTTGGGTGACGATTTCTCCTTTAAGGGAGAGCAGCTCTTCGGGGCTATAGCTGACAGGAGTACTATGTAGTTTGGCATCGGCTTCGGGAATCACGCGACTAATATTGTCGACGGTGGTGATAGCAAAGCCTTGCATGCGTAAAGCGCTTAAGAGCATGGAGTAAGCTTGACTCGCTGTAACAGGGGTTTCAGAAACCAGTGTAATTTTCCCAGTAACGCGTGGATCTACAATAAAATTACGACCAGTAAAAGAGGCCAAGCTACGTACGACTTGATCGATTTCCACTTCTACAAAATTTAATGTCGTACGATCGTTCTCTTGCTCTAAAGAGGGTTGAGGGCGTGCCATCCGTTTAGGATTGGAGGATTGTCCCCAGTGGCTAGGTGGACGACGTTTTGTAGAGCGATCATTAAGGTCAATAGGAGTAGGAACGGTTTCCTGCTTTACGCCAGCACTAGATTGGGTTGTGACAAAAAAAGAGGGCGCTTCATCTGTTGGGGGTAGGGTATGGCTGCAGCCCTGTAAAACCAAGAGGCTAAATAGGGTGCTACGGATAAAAACAGAGCGAGTCATCATACGAATAGGGACAACAAAAATTAATAAGGAAAACGAAGTTGGGCCCGCCCGTTTTGCATAGGACCTAACAGCGTTAATAGTTCGTGTAAAGAGTCGGCCATCTCTTCAGTGCTATAAGCCTCACCTTGGAAATGCCATCCAGATGAGGGGCGCCAGTCACCTTGGCCAACTAAGGAAAGCGGGCCGGAGATGCTGCTTAGTTTTATTTCTATATGTTGAGGGGTCTGTGGGTGCACTTGTAACTGATAAGTACCTAAAGGGCGAATAGGGCTTAAAGAGGTGGCAGCCTCTTGCCAAGTCAGTGTTAAGGTGTCACGAAGTTGCAAGGGATAGCTCAGCTTGAGCGTAGGCCAATGTAGTGTGATATCGCCCTGTGGGCTGAGCGTATCGAACAAAGCATGAAAAGCACGTAGGCTGGTTGCCGGCAAAATCAAGGATTGTTGAGCTAGCGTCCAGTGACTGCCGCGCCAGCTTAGAGCACCTTGCTGAGGGTTTAAGGTGGGATGATTCCAGACAAGCTGGGGTAACCCTTGCCACTGCCAGTGCCAGCGCAGAGGTTGTGGTAGTGTTGTGGGCGCATAGGAGCCAAGCGTAAGGTAGGC
>JAAYRP010000152.1 GCA_012518715.1 Alcaligenaceae bacterium
CGGTTTTCTGCGGTGGCGACAATGTCGGGGATTTCATCTTCGTCAGGGAATTCGCCGGCAATGGCTTCAAAAATATCAATGGGCGTTACCACACCCTCAATCGCACCGAATTCATCTGTCACTAAAGCCAATTGGCCACGCGCCTCTTTAAATAGTTCCATCAGCTGCAAAATCCCAATGGATTCATGCACAATGACCGGTTCGCGTAGTTTATTTAAGTGCACTCGTCCATCGGTGATTAAATCTGCCATCAGCTCTTTAGCCTGCCCTAGCCCAATGACCTCGTCCAAAGCGCCTCGACATACGGGTAAATAGCTGTGTGGCTCCCGTTCGATTTGGGCTTTGATGGTTTCAGGATCCTCTTCAATATCAACCCACGCTACATTATTACGCGGTGTCATGATGGATCGTACGTTACGCTCAGACAGTGTCAGTACGCCACTGACCATATTGCGCTCCTCATCACCAAACACCAGACTGGGGTCTTGGGGTGCCTCTGGGCTCTGTTCTGTGTCCGCGTCTACTTCGGCAATGGGTTTTTTACCTAGCATGCGTAAAACGGTTTCTGCGGTGCGCTCTCGCATCGGGCGTCTGGCTTCGGCTTTGCGTTGGTTGCGACGCGCAATTTGGTTAAGGACCTCGACCAGCACAGAAAAGGCAATAGCGGCATAGAGATAGCCTTTGGGTACATCAAAACCGTACCCTTCGGCTAATAAAGAAAAGCCGATCATGAGCAAAAAGCCCAAACACAAAATCACGACCGTAGGGTGTTTATTCACAAAGCTTGTGAGTGGTTTTGACGCCACGATCATCAAAGCAATCGCAATAATTACCGCAATCATCATAATAGGCAGGTGTGACACCATACCGACCGCCGTAATCACTGCGTCAATCGAGAACACCGCATCCAAAATCACGATCTGCGTCACAATGACCCAAAAGCTAGCATGCATGCGCGAGCCAGAGGCATGTTGAGTGCGTGGGTCTAAGCGTTCATGTAGCTCTAGGGTGCCTTTAAAGAGCAAAAATAGCCCCCCAATGATCAGGATCACATCCCGACCAGAGAAGTCGTGCCCCCACACCGTAATCCATGGCGCCGTTAATGTGATCAGCCATGACATAATGGTCAGCAGCCCCAGGCGCATTAATAACGCCAATGACAAACCGATGATACGCGCTTTGTCTCGCTGTTTTGGTGGTAGTTTGTCCACCAAGATGGCGATAAAAATCAGGTTATCTATACCTAAAACAATTTCTAATATGACTAGCGTTAATAACCCGGCCCACGCCGTCGGGTCTGCCATCCACTCCATTTAAGAGGCTCCGTCTAAACAAAAAAGCATGAAAAAAGGAAAAAAAAGCCACCGCCCTAGCAGTGGCTTAAAAACAATTAGTTTTGTAAATGCATGATCATCTGGGGAAAGATTTTTGGGGTGGCGGCTAAAATCTGCCCTGTTTCGTACCAGCTTTGTTCACCCTCGAGGTCGCCTACCAAGGCTCCGGCTTCCATGGCAATCAATGCGCCTGCGGCCATATCCCATGGTTTAAGGTTTACCGCACAAAAACCATCCAGCCGCCCGCACGCCACATAAGCCAAGTCCAGTACCGTGGAGCCCGTACGACGCACCGCTGCACACTCGGTCAAAAGCCCTGTGAAAGGCGAGGTCGTGGTAAGCGCCCCTGCCGACCCAGCCACATGAGCGCCGATCAACGCATCATGATAACGGCGTTGCTCCGAGACGCGGATACGGCGATCGTCTAAAAATGCGCCGCTACCACGGCTAGCGGCAAAAATCTCATTATTGCTGGGGTCAAAGATGACGGCATGCGCCAACTGACCACGATGCAAAGCCGCGATAGATACGGCATAATGAGGAAAACCATGGATAAAGTTCGTGGTGCCATCCAGTGGGTCAATCACCCATTGGTATTCCACACCACCGCGTCCTACTTTGTCAGCATCGGGTTGGCGTTCGCCTGTTTCTTCGCCCAAAAAAGCATGATCTGGATACGCTTCGGCTAAAACTTCTATAATGACTTCTTCTACTGCCTGATCGACTTCGGTAACATAGTCGCTAGGTCCTTTACGTGCAATGTGCACACGCTCAAGGTCTCGACTAGCGCGGGTAATAATATCGCCTGCACGGCGTGCCGCTTTAATAGCGGTAAATAGCATCGGGTGCATAAATTTCCGTAATTCGTAAAAACAAGCCCTAAAATAACCCTGTTTTATCACAAGGGCTAACAACAATTTAGTATTTTAAATGACTACGACCCAAAACGAGCCTTTATTCAACCATATTCGTTTTATTATGGTTGAACCCAGTCACCCAGGCAACGTTGGTGCTGCCGCCAGAGCCATCAAAACCATGGGTTTTCAGCAACTGTGCTTAGTGAACCCAAAATCGCCCACCATCATAACGCATGAAAATGCGATTGCAATGGCAAGTGGGGCCACGGATGTGCTTGAAAACACCACCATTGCCGATAGTTTAGAACAAGCGCTCGCCCCTGTCTCCCTGGCTTTTGCGCTCACAGCCAGACCACGCTATATTGGCCCGCCCCCAAAAACCATCCGCGAGTCGGCCTGCATTGGTGCCGAGCACTTACGCATGCACCCTAGCGGCCAGATAGCCATTGTATTAGGTACCGAGCGCACGGGCCTAGAAAATCACGCCATCAACCAGTGCCAGTATTTGTGCTATATCCCTGCCAACCCAGAATATAGTTCGCTCAATGTGGCACAAGCACTACAATTAGCCGCATGGGAGCTGCGTTATGCGCTCTTAGAACAGCTGGATTTTCCTTTAGTGGTCAAAACCCCCGGCAAAATACTCGAAGCCGACTTGCCGGCCACGCAGTCGGAAATCCAGTCTTTTTTAACGCATTGGGAGCAAGCCCTTACGGCCGTGGATTTTTTGGATCCTAATCACCCTAAAAAGCTCATGGTGCGTATGCAACAGCTTTTTACTCGTAGCCAGTTAAGCC
>JAAYRP010000153.1 GCA_012518715.1 Alcaligenaceae bacterium
GTGGCCTTTCTCCAAGAATGGACCACAGGCACCGACCCGAACGGGCGCCCACGTTTGCAATCCGAAGTTCTCGCTAAAACTCGCGAATGGCTAAGCAACGAAAATGGCGAAGCGGCTCTATCTGACTGGGACATTTCCCGCGATGAACCGTATTTTGGGATTCCTATCCCCGATGCCCCCGGCAAATACTTCTACGTTTGGCTAGATGCTCCCGTTGGCTACTTGGCCTCGCTCAAATCCTACTGCCAAGAAAAAGGCTTAGATTTTGACGCTTTGGTCGACCCAGACGGCAATACTGAGCAAGTCCACTTTATCGGCAAAGATATTGTGTACTTCCACGCCCTATTCTGGCCCGCTATGCTTAAGTTTTCTGGGCGCAAAACACCAGACTCTTTACGCGTACATGGCTTTATCACCCTAAGCGGCGAAAAAATGTCTAAAAGCCGCGGTACCGGCATTTCACCATTACGCTACTTAGAGCTTGGTTTAGATGCGGAATGGATGCGCTACTATATTGCTGCTAAGCTTAACTCCCATGTGGAAGACGTAGACTTTAACCCCGATGACTTTGTGGCGCGTGTTAATAGCGACCTGGTGGGTAAATACGTCAATATCGCCAGCCGAGCCGCTAATTTTATTGGTAAGTTTTTCGATGGCCAGCTCGGTTATGTTGGGGACACCAGCGCCATGCAGGCCGAATTCAAAGAGCTTGCCCAAACCGTTAGCCATAATCTAGAGATTGGCGAATACGGTCGTGCCGTTCGTCAAATCATGGGCTTAGCCGATAAGATCAACCAGGCTTTTGATAATGCCCAGCCGTGGGTTTTAGCTAAAGGCATTGCCGATGCTTCTGAGCAAACCAAAGCCCAGTTGCAAGACATTTGCTCGCGCGCCATCGCCGGGTTTAAAGCCTTATCCGTAATGCTTAGCCCCATTGTGCCCGCGTTAACTCAGCGCGTTGCTACCGAACTCTTTGGTATGGATCGTCGCTTTGTCTGGGCAGATGCCGCTACCCTCCCCACATCGATCGCTCGCTTTAAGCACCTTTTACAGCGGGTAGATCCCAAGCAAATGGATGCCCTTTTTGAGCCGGCAGAAGTTGAAATGGAAACCCCTACTCCAGGCGGTGAAGCCATTGCCGAGACCATCGACTTCAAAGACTTCATCAAAGTCGATCTACGTGTGGCTAAAATCGTAGAATGCACAGAGGTCGAAGGCTCTGATAAATTATTGCGTCTCATGTTAGATGCCGACGAGGGACGCTTACGCCAAGTTTTTTCCGGTATCAAGTCTGCCTATAAACCCGAAGACTTAGTGGGCAAGCTCACTGTGCTGGTGGCCAACCTAGCCCCCCGTAAAATGCGTTTTGGTGTATCTGAGGGCATGGTCCTAGCAGCTAGCCACGCGGATGAAAAGGAAAACCCGGGGCTCTACATACTGGAGCCGCACAGCGGCGCCAAACCTGGCATGCGAATTAGCTAATAATCATTCTCATTCAAGGCACTAATAAAAATTAGTGCCTTTTCTTTTGCCACCATCGCCTCTGGCATTGATTGTGTTCTATTTATTCTGAATTACACCATGGAAAAAATCCGTACCCAAGACCTTAAACGCACGCGCGCAGCCACGCGCTCAACCATGGTTAGCGTAGTCGTCAACCTCATTTTATCGCTGCTCCAATTACTCATCGGGTTATTTGCCAAGTCACAAGCCTTAGTCGCCGATGCAATTCACTCCCTTTCCGATTTGGTGTCAGATGGCATTGTGTTAATCGCTAATAAACACAGTGCCAAAGGCCCGGATGAGAACCACCCCTACGGTCATCGGCGCTTTGAGACCGCCGCCACGTTAGCTGTTGGTGTCATTCTTTTACTGGTCGGAGCAGGCATGCTCTGGAATAGTTTTAGCAAACTACAAAACCCAGACCTGATTGAAAAAGTACACCTCATTGCCCTACCGGTCGCTATTATTGCCTTAGTCGCCAAAGAACTCCTATTTCGCTACTTATTACGGGTAGCCAAAAACGTACGCTCCACCATGCTTGCCGCTAATGCTTGGCATGCTCGCTCTGATGCGGCCTCTTCTTTAGTTGTTGCAATCGCCATTGTTGCTAATGTCATGGGCTTGCCCATTGCTGACCCGCTCGCCGCTCTAGTGGTTGGCTTAATGGTATTTAGAATGGGCTGGCGTTTTTCTGTGGATGCTTTTAAAGATTTAATGGATCAAGCTGTAGACGATGAAACCGAAGCTAAAATTAAGCAGTTAATCCTAGAAACACCGGGGGTACTTGGTCTGCATGATCTTAAAACGCGTAAGCTCGGTGATATGATTTGGGTAGAAGTGGATTTAGAAATGAATGGCCAACTCACTATCTACGAAGGTCATGATATTGCTGAAGCCGCGCGCAAGCGTGTGATGGAAGCTTTACCTGTATTAGATGTCATGACGCACTTTGATCCTGTAGAACACTATCAATCCTCAAAATGAACACCTCTACTGCTATTGATGAGTTTATTGCTGGGCGAGAAAGCTGGGGACAAGAGCAGCCAGCCCACCACCGCCATATTATTACCCTGTTTGGGTTATTTGGACGTCCAGCGGGCAAAGCTTTTCCTGTTGCCGCCATTGTGCATCTTATTCATTTATTAGGTGCAGAGCCATCTAGCATACGCTCTTCGATTTCCCGCTTGAAAAAAAAAGGGGTTTTGGTCAGTAAAAAAACCCATACAGGTAACGGTTATGCCCTAAATGAAGAGCTAGAACCCCATCTTCAAGCAGGGGATGTACGTATTTTTACACCGACCTCAGCCAGTATTGGTGACCCCTGGCTCTTGGTCTCGTTTTCAGTACCCGAAACCGAGCGCAAAAACCGTCATAAAATTCGTACAGGCTTATCACGTATTGGCTTTGGGGCGGTGGCCTCGGGCCTATATATAGGTCCAGCCCGTCTCAAAGCCGAAATCTCGGCCTATGTACGCGAACATGGGCTCTGGGACTATATGAATTTTTTTATTTGTCAGCCCAGTGGTTTAATGGATTTAAAAAACAAAATCCCTAAATGGTGGGACCTAGACGCCATAGCCCACGCTTATCAAAGTTTTGTGGATCAATATCAACCCGCTATTGCTCTGTGGCAAGACAAAGTCAAACAAGGCCAAGTAGACCATGCAGAAGCCTTTAAGCTTTACTTGCCCATGATGACGCAGTGGCGTCGGCTGCCTTATTTAGACCCGGGCTTACCCGCGGAACTGCTGCCCCAGAACTGGATAGGGTTTGCAGCACGTAAAGTCTTTAATGACTTATATCGTTTACTGCAAGCGCCCGCTACCCAGTATGTCATGCCGCTTATTACAGCTTAATCGTTATTTTACCCACGCACAAAGTCCACCAGATGCGTTCGCCACTTTTGCGACTCGACTTCAAAAGCCTCTGGGCTCAAGCCCTGTAACATAGGAGCATCAGCCCAATCCGCCCAATTACCAAACTGAAAAGGCAAATCAAAACAATGCCCACTATAAAAACCAGCAAGTGGGCTCTCTAGGGTAAAAGGCTGAAATACAACCCGTTTACCTTGGGCGCTTAATGCCTGCGCATACTGATAAGGAAAACGCTGAAACTGACGCCATGACGAGGCTTTTACAATCTGTCTGTAAGGGGTTAAACCCGATGCGGCACCCGCGTACTTGCCCTGTTTTTTTAACACAGGCGGTAAATCCTGCAATGACCAATGCTGTAACACCTGGTCCACCTGCTCTTGGGTTACGGTTTTGTAATCATCCCTGTCAAAGAAAAATGCAGAAGACTCATCCGCCGTGTAGCGAATATACCAAGCTTGAGCATGACTATGCTGCGCCGCCCACTCTGGTTCCAGAAAAGCAGGAGGAATATCAGGCCCCTCTGTAGGCAGAAAAGCAGAAGGCGCATAACCCAACTGAAATGGGTGCTGCGGTAAAGCCTGCATGCCTAGACGAAGAAGCGCTGTGGCAGAGCAAGCCAAAACATCCACGCCTGTCTGATTCATCCCATGCCAAACCGTTTGCTGCTGCGACACCGTCCAGGGCGCCCTTGTCCCCATACTTAGTAAAGCCACGCGATCGATCATGCCCTTGAACTCTGGCAAAGTCGAGAGTAAATGCGCATACCAGCCCCCTGCAGACTGCCCTGCCACACACAAGCGAGTCGGATCCCCCCCAAAGCCAGCAATGTGCTTGACCACCCAATGCAAACCAAGGCGTAAATCATCAATGGGTAACGACCCTATTGCTGTGGTTTGTGCATGGGCTAAAGCACCAAGTCGATAGCTGACATTCACAACAACAATTCCCTGCGCAGCTAAACGCGCACCCTCGTACCATGCCATAGCACCGCCCCCAGTCAGCCAGGCGCCCCCATGAATAAAGACCAGCACTGGTAAACGCTCTGCCTGTGCAGGGGCCCAAACATTAACAAAAAAAGCATCCTCTGACTGGGGGTTAGCTTTAGCTGTTCCCATAGAGCTAGCTAAACGGCTCGGCAACTGTGGAAAAATGGGCACATCATGCAGCTGGCTCACTGCCAGCTGTCCCGACGCAGGGACAGCCGGTTGAAACCGTTTCGTGAACTGCGCAAAGCGCACGCCATACCAACCGTGTACCGTAACACCATCTACGACCTGCGAGGCGGATACTTGTGGGGAAAAAGGACTAGGGCTCATAGCTTAGTAGAAATAAAAGGGGTCTCGGTGATAGCATTACCATGCAGCTCGTACCCCATAGGAGCCGTAATGGACGCATGGCGAGTGCCTGTATTCACATCGCGCCACATCCGCCCCAATACACTGTTCTCAGCAAAAGCGGCCGTACCGTGTAACCAACATAACTCATTCATGGCTGCGACAAGCTCATGACCAGCATGTCCAATACCAGCTCGGTGCCGCGCTCTTTGCTCCAAAGGCATTGGCTCATGCCCAGACGCCGCACGATCAATGGCCGCTGCGGAGCGCTCTAACAGCAACCGAGCCCCATCAATTTTAATACTTGTCGCACCCAGATTTTGTACAAACGCCCCCGAGTCAGACTGCTTTGTATAGTGTGTATACGTAATGCCGCGCTTATTAGCTAAGCCTGCCGTGTAATCAAACCCTGCATACGCTGCACCAACCGATGGGGCTTGAATAGTCGTGGACATGGTTAAATGCGGCGTTAAGCGCCTACCAAAGGTTTCTTGCGCCTCACGCTCGGGGTCCATGCCCATTAATGCTTCAAACGTAATGACTCGGTTATGCGGCACCCACAGGTCTTCTACTATCATCGTATTTGATCCTGAGCCGCGCATACCTATGGTGTACCAGGTGTCTTGAATTTCAAACTCATCACGGCGCATCAACACAAAACCCACTCGAGAGGTATCAGGGTCCTCGGCACTACGCTTGATATATAAAATGCCTAATGCCCAATGTGAATGATTACTATTCGAAGCAAAAGGCCATTTTCCTTTAATGCGCCACCCCTGTCCGTCAGGCACCGCAGTTCCTTGAGGCTGAGCAAAAATAGAAGCAGAGCGTATCGGCCCATTCGCAAAGACTTCATCAAGCACCGCATCCTCATAGCGGTTCGTCAACATGACGGAGCCATTAGAAATCACCACACACCACGCGGCACTGGGATCGTAATAGCCAATAGTTCGCGCCACCTCAAAGAGCATTTGCGCCCCGCCCTCATAGCCACCATAACGCTTCAATGTAGAAATATCCCAAGCACCTATTTGCTCCAGCGCCTCGACCGAGGCTTGGGGCAATAGACGCTGACGATCGGCAACCACTGCCTGCTCTCTAAGCAAAGGACCAATTTCGTGTACCCGCTGCACCATTTGCTCTACTTCTTCACGCGCAGGTGGCTGTGACATAACAATTCGATTATCAGTGGCTAAAAGCGACATTATCTTCCCCTAATCAAAACATGCAATATATATACGGTCGTCTGTTATACGCAATATTAGAACGAGGTAGACAGATTCTATTATTATGGTTTTCCCTCAAATCTTTATTTATCAATAGATCCAACTCCCATTTAAGCATAAAGGTTTTCCCTAGGTTTATTGCTATTTTCCGTTGATCGCACAATACTTGCACTATAAACCTATTAAAAACCTGTTTACTTTGAGCGCAATCGTTTTGGCATGAAGGATAAAGATATGACTGGAGACCACCACTTTGATCAGGCCCAACTACGCGAAGCTTTTGGGCTGTTTCCATCGGGTGTAGCCGCTATTGCCGCACAACATGACCATGCGCCGCACGTGATTGTGGCTTCTAGCTTTTCTGTGGGTGTTTCTTTACAACCACCTCTAGCGGCTTTCTTTGTTCAGAAGCACTCCTCTACTTGGCGCTTTTTACAACATGCGGAACGCCTAGGCGTATCCATTCTGAGTTATGAGCATGCACAGATTTGCCGTCAATTGGCAGGACAAGATAAAAACCAGCGCTTCGAAGGGGTGGATTATCACGTCACAGCAACGGGTGCCATTCAACTCGCAAAAGCCCCCATTTGGTTTGAGTGCTCTATTTACGATGTCCATCCTGCGGGGGACCATCTTTCTGTGCAACTACTAATTCAAAAACTGAACATACAAAAAGACACCACCCCACTGGTTTATCATCAGTCACGCTTTTTCCCCTTAGACGCCACCACGACCGCCTTATCGGCCTAAATGTAGTTTTATTATTGATAAATAGGAGACTGTCCCGTGCTAGTAGAACGTATTGAAGGTAAATGGATTGCTGATTTTGTAGAGGTTTTTCAATTATGCCAAGTCAAACCCGGTGAAAGCGCGGCGATCTTATCCGAATCCCAGTCACGCCCTATCTTGCCGCAGCTAGCGGAACTGGCACTCAGTCAGCTGGGAGCGCAAGTCTTTCATATCACAATCCCATCACCCCGTAATCAAGAGGCTGTTCCCTTACGTTCTACTGGCACCTCGCTGGCTTTAGCTAATCACCCTTCTGTCATACAGGCATTAGCGCATACTTCCTTTGTCGTGGACTGCACTGTAGAAGGGTTATTGCATGCCGTAGAAAGAAATGCGCTCTTAGCTCATGGTGCACGTATTATGATGATTAGTAACGAGCACCCAGAAATTCTTGAGCGTGTTAAACCCAGCCTAGAAGTCCATAAAAAAAGCCAAATCGGCGGGCAAATGATCAGTGCTGCCAGCACCATGCATGTTAGCTCTGCAGCCGGCACCGACCTAACCGTGGATTTAACAGGCGTTGTAGGAAGAGGCAGTGCAGGCATTGCCGATAAACCAGGCAGCTTTGGTTATTGGCCTGCTGGTCTTTGTATTTGCTACCCAAGCAACGGCAGCGTCAATGGCAGGGTCGTACTAGATCGCGGGGATCTTAATCTAACTTTTAAGCGCTATCTAGAATCCCCTGTCACGCTCCATATAGAAAACGACTTTGTGGTGCATATTGAGGGTACAGGCGTGGATGCCGAGCTGATTCGCTCCTATTACGCCAACTGGAAAGAGCCCGATGCCTATGCCGTCAGTCATGTTGGCTGGGGTATGGCTCCCGCAGCACGTTGGGACGCCATGGTCATGTATGACAAGCGTGATACCAATGGCACCGAGCAACGCGCTTTTGCAGGCAACTTTTTAATCTCTACCGGCGCTAATCCTGCTGCGAACCGTTTTAGCTCATGTCACTTTGATTATCCTATGCGTAACTGCACGGTGCGCTTAGACGATTCAATTGTTGTGAAAGAAGGGGTATTGCAAGGGGAGCTAGCGTAACCTTTTGCTTAAGCGTTTTCTTTAACCGCCTTTTTTACTATTCACCTTTGTATGTCTACTCGATATCGACTA
>JAAYRP010000154.1 GCA_012518715.1 Alcaligenaceae bacterium
GCTCCTAGCCAAATCAATGATAGGTACACCACAGCTAAACCTAGCGCTGCAATCAGCCCAGCAGTCATGGTGTAACGGGTTAGGCGTTTAGGGTCATGTATCCCTTTTGCGCGCAGAGCTTGAATGATCACGATCCCAAAGACTAGTGCAGCAAGCGCGTCCATGGTTTGATAGCCTTGAGTGAACCCTTCGGCAAAGGCATTTTCTACATAAGGACCGCTGGGCACCTGTACGCTGCCGGCCGGCCAGAAGATGGCGGCGAGCGCCAGAACGGCTAACCCTATGATTAATATAGGCGTGATGAGCTTACCTACCGTATCGACCAGGCGCCCAGGGTAGAGCGCGATTAGCATCACAATGAGAAAATAAATGAAGCTGTAAATGGCTAAAGCCAGCTCACTTTCCCCAAGAAAAGGGACAACGCCAATGGAGTAAGACACGGTGGCTGTCCGGGGGGTGGCAAACAAAGGCCCAATAGTCAGATAAATCGCGGTGCCAAAAACAGTGCCTGCGAGACTTCCTATAGGTCGGGTGACTACTTCTAAACCACCGCCTATGCGGGCTAAAGCAACCACCGTTAGTAATGGCAGACCGACTCCGGTCAAAAGAAAACCAAGCGCTGCTGCCCAGATAGAGTCACCAGCAAGCTGACCGACCAAAGGAGGAAAAATGATGTTGCCTGCACCTAAAAATAGAGCAAAAGTCATGAAGCCCAAGCTAATGATCTCTTGGGTGCGTAGAGTGGAATTCATAGGGAATATACAAAAAAACAAAAATGAGCTACAGCTCAAATGTTGCCTATGATACTGCAAATTGAAGGGTGGGGCTTAGGGTTTATGTTATCTTGACGGTCAAAGCGGCTTTTCAATACACTAGGGCGATGTTTTTCATTTAAATTGTAAAAAGTGTCAAAAGGTGAGCTTATCTTTAGTTCCCCCTTGACGAGGAAGGAGAGGCGTACAAATGAAAGTTAAAAAAACACTTATGCGGCTTACGACGGCAAGTATCGTATCGATGGTTGCTGTTTTTGGATCAGCTCAAGCCGCTCGTATTGCGATTGGCCCGCCCGCCAGTGAGACGAATTCTGTCTCCAAAGTGATTTTAGAAGCCTATGGCATCAAAAATTATCAAGCCTTCCAAGAAGGGTTTGGGAACGCGGCAGATTTAGTCCAAGACGGTAATATTGATATTTCTTTTGGGATCTTGGGTGTGCCGGCTGGCAGTATTGAGAGCCTAAATGCTTCCACGGGTGATGTGGTGATGCTGGGGCTATCTGATGAGGTGATCGCTAAAGCAGAACAAACCAGTGGCTACCAAAGCTATAACATTCCTAAAGAGGCCTATGGTTTTTTAGATGCGGATGTACCCACCATTGCCGCTTTTGCCATCATGGTGGCAAATAATGACACCATTGACGAAGAGCTAGGCTATCAGTTGGCTAAAGTCATGGTAGAAAATGCCAAGGAAATCACGCATGCTCAAGGTGCTCAGCTCACGCTAGAAAATGCGCTAAATGGTGCGGCTGGTATTCCTATTCACCCTGGTGCTAAGCGTTATTACGAAGAGCAAGGTTTAACCGTAGAGGGCCCTGTGGCGAAACTCAAAGCCGATGCGAGCAAACGCAAATCCGAATTTACCTTAGGAACAGGTAGTCAGGGGGGCACGTACTATCCTTTAGGTGGGGAAATTGCCAATATTTGGAATAAACACACCGCGGGTAGCTTTACGAACGTGGAAACAGGGGCCTCTTTAGAAAACTTGGCAAGTATTGGCCGCGGTCGTATGGATGTAGGCATGTCAGTACACGTGCCGGCCTTGGATGCGATTAACGGAACAGGGGAATTTAAAGGCAGAAAAGTCGAAAACGTGTCTTTTATCGGCCATGTTTACCCTGAAGTCGTACAGATCGTGACACGTAAAAAAACTGGTATTACAAACTTGGCAGATCTTGCTAAGTAATGAAATTAAAACAGAAAAGGAACATAAGGTTCCTTTTCTGTTTTTTTGTGGATTCCCTTGGGGCAGTAACGAAAAGTGGTGTTTTTATGATTAGCAAAAATAACAAGTTAACCCAGGTTGAACAAATAACAAAAGCAGAACAAGAAGCAAAAGCCGTATTACAAAAATACGATAGAGAAAGTAATTTTCGTGAAGAAATCGGGGTGTGGGCTTGGGTGGTTGCTTTTCTAGGAATATCACTGACTGTATTCCATATTTATACCGGTTATTTTGGTACCTTTCCCTCTCAAAAGCAGGGCGCTGTCCATTTGGGAACCGCGCTCGGGCTGATTTTTTTGTTATTTCCCTTTAAAAAAGGGCAACAGCTTTTTCAGAAAACGGTGCCTTGGTATGACGTTCTTTTGGCCTTTTTGGCGATGTACGTTACCTATTACAAAATTATCAATTTTGATGAGTTGTTACAGAGCATTACGTGGGGATATAGCCAGTTTGATACGGTTTTGTCTGTTATTGCCGTTTTTTTATTGTTAGAAGCCACACGTAGAACGGTAGGAATACCTATTGTGATTGTGGCTACTGTCATGATTGGTTATGCCTTGTATGGCAATTACATTCCTACAAAAACCTTATCGCATCAGGGTTACGAGTTTACCGACGTAGCGACTCGTCTTTGGTATCGCGACAGCGGGATTTTTGGGACACCTTTACAGATTTCCGCTAAATACATTTATCTGTTTTTGTTTTTTGGTGTGATTTTAGTCAACACCCGTATTGGGCAATTTTTTAATGATTTGGCCTTTGGCTTAACCGGACGTTTTACCGGCGGCACAGCAAAGGCCGCTGTGGTTGCAAGCTCATTACAGGGCATGGTGTCGGGGAGCTCTGTGGGAAATACGGTGGCCTCCGGTTCGTTTACCATCCCTATGATGAAAAACTCTGGGTTTAAGCCCGAGTTTGCCGCAGGCACCGAGGCCGCGGCTTCCACCGGGGGGCAGATTATGCCGCCCATTATGGGGGCAGCAGCGTTTATTATGATGGAGTATCTGGGGGTGTCGTATGCGGTGATTATGGCGGCCGCTATTATTCC
>JAAYRP010000155.1 GCA_012518715.1 Alcaligenaceae bacterium
TTAACGTGGATTTTGTGCGTCAGGATCAAATGGATCCCAATTCGGACGTGTTGAGTCTTGCTGCGTTGACCGCCCAAGATTATGAAATTAAATTCGAAAAAGGGGATTACCAGATCCGTGCTTTGCCTTCAGGTAGCTGGGAAACCATTGATAAGCCAGAGGGCTTTGAAAAAGATGGGCTATTCATTCAACTAGAGGGCACCGCTAAAGAGGGGGATGTTTGGCGCTTGCAGCCCACTCGCAACGCCGCAGATAGTTTCAAAGTCGAAGTCCGTGACCCGTCTATGATCGCTGCGGCCGGTAAAGACGAAGCGGGTAATCCTTTGGGCTCAGCCAATGGCGATATTGCTTTGCAGCTTGCTCAGCTCCAGTCTAAAAAAACATTGGGGGGCGCGAAAAAGGAGGATGGAAATACCGTTGAATATAACGGGGCGATGAATTTTAACGATGCTTTTTCACAGCTGGTGAACCGAGTCGCGGTCAACGCCCAGCAAAATGCCACCGCGGCAACCGCTCAGAAAAATCTGATCCAACAAAACTATGCGGCACAACAGGCGGTGTCGGGCGTGAATTTAAACGAAGAGTACGTCATGTTGGATCGTTATGCTGACCAGTTTCGCGCTGCCTCGCGCTTGATTGATGTGGGGGCAACACTGTTTGATACACTTTTAGGTTTGCGTAATTAAGCCATCGATCGATAAAGGAAAACATCATGCGTATTAGTTCTGCCCTTTACTTTCAAACAGGGCTTAATTCCATTAATAAACAACAAAGCGATTTGGTCCACACCTTTCAGCAATTAGGCAGTGGGCGTCGTATGGTGACCCCTGCGGACGACCCGCTTGCTGCCGCACAGACAATTACGTTGGCGCAGTCTAAATCGATGAATCAGCGTTTTGCAGAAAACCGTCATGTGGCTTTACGCCAGCTTGGCGAAGAAGAAAACGTACTCATGTCCATGATTCCTCAGGTCAATGGGGCTAAAACACGTTTGCTCGAAGCGGCAAACGGGACCTTGTCTGATGCCGACCGTACGATTTTAGCGGGGGTGTTTGAGGAAATGCGCGACTCATTAGCGAATCTAGCTAATGCCAAAGACGCCAGTGGTCAATATATTTTTAGCGGCTCTAAAGGCAATACTGCCCCCTTTGTGATAGATCCAGCAACAAATAAATATGTTTATAAAGGGGATCAAGTCGACAGAAATATACAAGCAGATCAAACTCGTCAAATACCGGCTAGCGACCACGGTGTTGATTTGCTGTTGCGCGCCACGCCCGGTAGTACCATATTCTTAACATCAGGCCATGCTAATAATACAGGAACAGGGGTGATTGGGGGGGTAAATATCACGGATATTACATTGGCTGCGAATGCGGCGGACGCCACGATAACTGTCGAGGATAACGGAGACCTGACTGTGATATGGCAGGGCATAAATGGTGCTCCAGACGTAGAGACTAAAACTATTCCGGCTGCCGAGTTCAGTACGAGTGGTGTGGTCGATTTAGGTAATGGGGTGACGGTACAGCTTAGTGGTGAACCTAAAGCGGGTGATACTTTCCGTCTAGATAATGCCCAAGCGAAAACGGGAAGTGATGATTTGAATATACTTAACACCTTGGAGGAGGTGATTGCGGCTTTAAAACAGCCGGTTGATGCGAACCCTGCTGCCAAAGCACAGATGCAAAATGTGCTAAATGGGGCAATGCAGAAAATCGATATGACCTATGACAACATTCTCACTGTACGTGCATCCGTTGGCGCGCGTATGAACGAAATCGAGGCGATTGACGCTTCGGGTCAGCTTCAAAGCTTGCACTTAGCTTCCGAAATTTCTCGTCTTGAGGATTTGGATTACTATACAGCTTCTACCCAGCTAGAGTTACGTACCTCAGCCCTAGAGGCGGCGGCGTTAGCTTTTAAGAAAATTCAAAGTACGAACTTATTTGCGATTAATGCACGTGGTTAAACCCGTTTTATTTTGCTCTATTGTGAGAATATTTCATGTTGAATAACCTAAAGCTGAGAACATTTATAGCAATATCACTTTTGCTATTTTTGTTGTTGGTCGCTGTGGCAACAGTATCAAGCTTGATTAATTTAAGCCACGTTATTGCAGAACTCAATGCCGTGGCAAGCCAAGATGCGGCGGTGCGTGCTGCGTTAAACGCCGCTCAGGCACGTTATAGCGCTACGCTTTGGACGGTCATTATCTGTGGGGTGCTGACGGTAGTGGTTGTGATTTTCACTTTCATTTTTATGAACAACCGCTTAATTCAGCCTTTAGGTTATTTGTCGCGTCATTTTGATGCTATCGCTAAAGGGGATTTAAGTCAGCGTATCATTAGTAAAAGTACAAATGAGGTTGGGCTGGTTTTTGAATCGTTGCGTAAGATGCAAGACAGCTTGATTCGGTCTTTTAGTTTGATTCATCAAGGGGTGAATCAGATTAGCAATGAGTCCGATGAGTTTGCTAACAGTAATACCAGCTTAAGTGCCCGTATTGAACAACAAGCAGCGGCTTTACAACAAACGGCGGCGAGCATGGAACAGTTAGCGGGAACTGTGCGCCAAAATGCGGATAATGCTCATCAGGCCAATCAGTTAGCAGTAACGGCGTCGACCGTAGCACAACGTGGTGGGCAAGCGGTTGGCGAAGTGGTTAACACCATGCAAGACATTTCAGCCAGTTCAAGCAAAATCGCCGATATTGTGGGGGTGATTGACTCCATCGCTTTCCAAACCAATATTTTGGCTTTGAACGCAGCGGTAGAGGCAGCACGAGCAGGTGAGCAAGGTCGAGGCTTTGCAGTGGTTGCTTCCGAGGTGCGTGCTTTGGCTCAGCGTAGCGCACAGGCGGCTCGTGAGATTACCGCCTTGATCGAGGACTCGGTGGCCAAGGTCAACGAAGGTTCCGGTCAAGTAGAGCGAGCTGGAGCCACTATGCAGGAAATAGTAGACTCAGTAAAACGCGTTACCGATATCATGGGTGAGATCAGTGCTGCAACGATTGAGCAATCCAGTGGTATTGATCAGGTCAACTTAGCTGTGAGTCAAATGGACTCGACTACACTACAAAATGCGCAGATGGTTGAGGCAGGTGTTCGCATCGCTGCCAACCTGACGCAGCAGGTACAAAAATTAAATGAGACCTTACAGGCTTATCGCTTGCCCGACTCACATGTGATTGATATGGCCGCGCGTCAGGTCAATACTCGCCAAGCGCCTAAAAAGGCTGCTTTGGATACGACGGCACCTAAGAAAGCTGCATCTGGATTACCTCAGCGTTCAGCTGCACTGCCTACTCAAACTACGGCGGCGCCAACCAAAAAACGTCCCTCTGATATTCCAGGGATGAATGCTACCTCTGGCACTGGTAAAGATGCCCGTTTATTACGGCCAGACTTAAGTGGTAAAAGTAACTCCGTTGAAGACGATTGGGTAGAATTTTAATGTTATTACGTCGTTGCCGTTATGTGGTATTGAGCTGGCTCTTATTGGTTTTGACGGCCTGTCATAGTACCGGTAATGCTTTTAAATCAGCAGGTGTGGACACACTAATCCCTGGTGTGTCCACCTATCAAGATGCAGTACAAGCCTTAGAGGCCTTTCCGACTAATTATTACTATCAACCGGATGGGGCATTTATGGCGCGTTGGGCGCATGTACAAAGTTTATTACCAGATGGTATCTATATGGATAGGGAGCTATGGTTGCTTTTTGATAGTCAGCAACGCTTTATTGCTATAGAAAAACGCCATAGTGTGCAACAAGCGACCCAGAGTCCGCCGGATGTAGCGCCTTAGTTTTATATGGATTATTTACCCCAGTTATTAAAATATAGCTGGGGTTTTTTGTCTATATTGGGATGAGAATAGGGGGTATGATTGACCGTAGCCTCGGATGAGCAAGCGGATGGTATTGCGCAGGTGAATGTGGCCGTATCACAAATGGATACGGTGGTACAACAAAACTCTGAGCTGGTGGTGCAATTAGCCAGCTTGGCAGGCGCTTTGCAAGACCATGCAAATCAATTAAATCATGCCGTCGAGCAGTTTCGGGTAGAAGAGGCGGATGTGATGGATGCCTCAGATGCATTACCCAGTGTCCAGTTAGGGTATCAGCCAGAGCCAGCCTATTAGTTTTGGAAGGCGTACACGAGGCGGGCCATGGTTTCATAACCCGCTTCGAATAACTGCATGAGAAAAGGCGCAGTTTGGGGGATGACAATAGTAAGAATAATCAACCCAGTGGTTAGGGTGATAGGGAACCCCACAGCAAAGATCGTAATTTGTTGCGCTGTACGGTTTAAAATCCCAAAGGCCAAGTTCATGGTGAGCAAGATAATAAGTAGGGGTAAAGCCAGTAACATACCCGATAAAAAAAGCTCACGTGTCCATTCAATCAGCACCCCCCAGCCATTAGGGTTGAGGCTGCTAGGGGCAATGGGGATGATGTCAAAGGTATGCATAAACGCATTGAGCATCACTAAATGGCCGTTTACTGCTAAAAAAACCAGCATGGCGACCAGATTCAATAAACGTGAAATCACCGCTGTTTGTGCGCCCGTACCAGGATCAAAAAAGGAGGCAAAAGACAGCCCCATTTGAAAGCCGATAAACTCCCCGGCTAGCATCACAATAGCAAATACAATGCGCATCACAAACCCCAAAGCAATGCCTATAAGAACCTGTTGTAGCGCTAACCATAAGGCCTCCCAAGAAGCCGTGGGAAGTGCAGGCATCGGGGCTAAGGTGGGGGCAATAACTAAGCTGATCAGCACGGCGGCACCTACTTTGACTTGTAGGGGGATGCTTGACTCGCTAAAGAGAGGAGCTACCATAAACAGACCCAACACCCGAAAAAACGGCCACAAAAAGGCGTTAATCCATAGGTATAGCTGGTCAATGGTAAAGCTAATCATGAGTGTTAACGTTCTGTAGCGACGTTACATGACGAGGGTAGGGATTTGAATAAATAGCTGCTGCATGTAGTCCACCATGGTATTGATGAGCCACGGTCCAATAAGAATAACAACGACCGCGATACCTGCAATTTTAGGGATAAAAGTCAGCGTCATTTCATTAATCTGGGTTGCCGCTTGAAAGACACTGACAGCAAGACCGATGATGAGTGCTGTGAGCAAAAAAGGCCCTGCCATCGTCAATGCCATTTTGAGCGCGATATGCGTCATACTCATTACGGTTTCAGGGGTCATGGTTTATATCCTATCTTATTGGTAGAAGCTACGTGCCAACGAGCCCAGCAGTAAATGCCAACCATCGGCCAGCACAAACAGCATGAGTTTAAAGGGCAGAGAAATGGTAATGGGCGGTACCATCATCATCCCCAAGGCCATCATCGTACTAGCGACTACTAAATCAATAATTAAAAAGGGGATAAAAATAGTAAACCCAATTTGAAAAGCGGTTTTGAGTTCGCTTGTGACAAAAGCGGGTACTAATATGCGTAAAGGTAGCTCTTCGGGGCTTTGGATTTCTCCCACATTGGCCATATCTGCAAAAAGTTTTAAGTCTGCTTCGCGGGTTTGGTGCAACATAAATGTTTTAAACGGCTCTGCCCCCACAGTAAGAGCTTGTTGTAAGGTGATTTCGTTGCGTGCCAAAGGTGCGTAAGCCGTGTCATAGACCTGATCAAAGACCGGTGACATGGCATAAAAGGTTAAAAATAAAGCAATCCCAATAATAATAGGGTTAGGCGGAGAGGTATTCGTACCCAAAGCATTACGCAAAAGCCCGAGCACAATGATAATACGGGTAAAACCCGTCATCATCATTAGCATGGCCGGCAAAAAAGACATGAGCGTCAGTAACACGAGGGTTTCGACGCTAAGCGACCAAGTTTGGCTGCCATCGGCATTAGGCGTGCTATTAATCGCTGGCAGGCTAAGCTGCTGGGCTTCTGCAAAAACAGGGAGCCACAAGCCAAGTATCAGAAGCAGGCAGCGGAAAACACTAAGACGTAGGGCTGTCATGGTGAGATGAGTGTGCAGAAAGTGCCGTTTGCAGTTGTGAGTCAAACTCACTGGTTGTAGGAGGCAGCACATGCAAAAGTTGAATGTGTTGAGGGCTAACCCCTAAAACCAGTTTTTGTTTTTCTATTTCGACAACGATAATACTGTTTCTGGCACCTAGGGATTGGGATGCCAAAATATGAATTTTTTGATTTTTTGGACGTACAAAACCGCTGCGGCGTGCTACCCACGCCGCAAAAAGGATTAAGGCAACGACTAGAATTAAGCTAAAAGCTAGTCGTAGTAAATCGGCCTGAGTCATTAGCGACGGTTGTTAAGCCGCTGCAAACGGTCAGAGGGCGTAACGATATCGGTAATACGGATACCGTACTTTTCCTCGACGACAACCACCTCGCCCTGAGCAATTAAATAACCATTGACAAAAATATCCATGGGTTCCCCAGCGAGTCCGTCTAGCTCAACCACTGAGCCTTGTCCGAGCTGCAAGATATTTTTTAGGGTTAAGCGAGTGCGACCTAGTTCGACGGATAATTGGACAGGAATGTCCATAATCATATCAATATCACTACGCGCCCCGTCTTCGCCTTTGTCGAGCGGCTGGAATATACTGTGCGCGGTAGTAGCCACGGAGGTGGATGTCGTCGAAGAGGTGTCGTCATCAAGGGTCGCAGCGGTTTGCTCAGCCAAAGCCGCTGCCCAGTCGTCTTCGAGCGAGCCACCTAAACCATCGGCTTGGGTGCCGGACTCAGGAGTGGCAGCTGCTGCTTCGCCAGCTTGTTGCTCAGCCATGGCGGCTGCCCAATCGGCCTCGAAGTTGTCGCCGTCTTGTGTTTCGTTAGCTTTGTTCGGATCTGTCATGGAGCCTTGCCTTGTGGAAATCAGGTTCTGAATGCGTCAGGAATTTTTGTACTCGAATTGCGTACTTGTTATTAAATGTACCGTAAGAGCCTTCGAGGATGGGCACCCCATCCACATGAGCTGTGATGGTTTGTGGTATTTCTACGGGTAAAACATCGTTAACCTGTAGTTTTAAAAGATCACGAACCATCATGTTTATTTTAACAAAATCAACCGCGAGCTCGACCTCGGCGCTGCGAACCTGACGCGTCAGCTGTTGCGTCCAGCGCTGGTCGATGGCATCGTTACTGGTGTCTTGAAGCGGGCGAATGAGTAAATCGCGTACGGGCTCAATCATGGAGTAGGGAAGGCAAACATTGAGATTGCCACCCTGAGCACCGAATTCGATGTTAAAAGAGGTCACGACGACTAAGTCATTGCCCGAGCTAATGCTTGCAAATTTGGTATGCATTTCGGAGCGGATGTATTCCGCTTCGATTTTATAAACTGGTTCCCAAGAGCTACAGTAGCTGTCTAAGGTGAGCTCTAGTAAGCGTAAAATAATACGCTGCTCTGTTGTAGTAAAGTCACGGCCTTCGACTCGGGTGTTATAGCGCCCATGCCCACCAAATAGGCTGTCGATAATTAAAAACACCAGGTTTGGGTCAAAGGTGAACAGCGCAATCCCCCGTAATGGCTTTAAGCCAACCATATTCAGGTTGCTGGGGACAGGTAAATTGCGCTCAAAATCACTGTATTTTTGAATGCGTATAGAGCCTACCGTGATGTCGGCATTACGGCGCATAAAGCTTAGCATGGTGCCACGCAGACGACGAGCAAAGCGCTCGTTGATGAGCTCTAGCGTCTGCATGCGGTGACGAATCACCCGGTCGGGGGAAGCTAAGTCATAGGCTCTGACCCCACCAGCGGATTCTTTAGACTCTGTGCTGGATTCTTCGGTTTCGCCAGTGACACCCGCTAATAGAGCATCAACTTCGTCTTGGGAAAGAAAGCTTTGATACGTCATTATTGAATCACAAAGGCGGTAAATAACACGCTCGCAATACGAGGTGGCGTGGGGTTGGGATCATAAGGGGTGCGTAATGCCGCTGTGAGTGTATCCACGAGCTCCTCGCGTCCCTCGGGGGTTTGCACATGAAGAGGGTGCTGTTCCGATAGGATTTTTAAAACACGGTCACGTACCACGGGCATGTATTCATGTAAAAGAATGCTGGAATCTTCGTCTTCTACACGTAAAGTAATGGCCACATGAAGTATTCGTGAGCGACCACTGCCATCGTTTAGTGTAACCGTAAATGGATCAAGCTGTGAAAAAATAGGCTTGGTCGCGGGTGGTTTGGAAGTAGCACGAGCCACTGGTGCCTCAGGCTGGGCTTCTTCGATGGTTTCGGAGTCAATCTGTGGTGCAAATCCAAATAAAGCACTGCCAGCAGGCCAAGTGTAATACAACGTTGCGCCTACACTGACGGCAATCACGATGAGGACCAAAAGCAGCGTGCGCAATAAGCGTTTGAACTTGGATGGTTTACGCTGGCGGCGTGGGGCTTCTTCGGGAGTAGCCTGATTAGGAGCAGAACGTCTGCGAGCAGTAGTAGATGTAGCCATGCGAATAAACTGCAACCCTATTTAAGGGGAGGTAACAAGATATTAGGCAAATGTGTCAATTATAGCATTAGGCTGAGCGCGTTGAGTCGCTGTATCTGATGCCAATAAATCGGAGTTTTCGACGGATTGTTCCTCGGTAGCTAAAGGAAAAGCCGGCTGCGACGAGCCTGATTCAGGCTGCTGCTGGTCGGACTGCGCAAAAAATTGCTGATCGCTCACGTTCGCTTCGCCTAGACTTAAGCCAGCTTGGGCAAGCTGTTGTTGCAATTGGGGCAAGGCTTGCTCAACCGCTAGACGGGTTTGATTGTGAGCAGCATAAATCATAGCGTTAGCCACATTGTCTTGGATAGAGAGCACAATACGCAAGGGACCAAGCTCTGGTGGGTCTAAACGGATTTCAGCGGTTTGGGTGTGACCCTGTTGATGAGCCTGTTGCCCCATTTGAACAATAATTTTATTAAAGTCTACCCCCCACTGCGCAGAGTGAGCAAATGGCGTGGTTAGCACGTAGTGCGTCAAAGAGGGTGTTGCCTGCGAGGGGGACGATAGTGCAGTAGCAAATACCGTATCACCCACGTGAACAGGTGAGCCTAACATGGAATGGTCTGTGGTCAGGAGCGTATTGGCGTTTTGGGCTGTCGCTGCTGATAGATGTGCCGGCGTTGCGATGACAGGCTGTTTAGTTATGTCTAGGTCTTGCCCTGCTTGGTGCGAGCGAGCGGGGGCATAGGCGCTATCTAAAGGTAAGGTGTGTTCTGCCGAGCCAAGGGGTGAGTGACGAA
>JAAYRP010000156.1 GCA_012518715.1 Alcaligenaceae bacterium
CCTGATCCTGTAACGAAACTCGACCACTGCTGGGTCGTTCTCAGAGATTCAGCATGCGAATCAAGGTGCTTTTTCCGGCACCTGAGCGTCCAATAATGCCAAAAACCTCTCCCGCTTGAATCTGTAAATTAATATCGTCCAAAGCCACCACTGTTTTGGTGCCTGAGACATAGTTTTTATTGATATGTTCTAAACGTATCAAGGGATACACCTTATGTCGCGATGTCTGCGAAAAATGGATTAACTAAATACTTTCGTCAATACCGATAAAAAACCGTGCAAAAAAAAATAAAACCCTATTTTGCCTCGTTCCAATCCTTAAAAACAACAAATCATGTACAAAAATGAGTAAATCTCTTTGGGATCCTCATTTACACAAAATAATTCGTTAAGCTATTTACATCTATTCATTTTCTCTAGGAGGATCTGTGTTATGCAAATGGTAGTGACTCGTACTCTGTGTGACGCTTGCTTGACATTACCTGTAGCTGTAGCAGCCACACCCCCTCATCCAGAATTACACCTTTGTAGCGAATATATCCCGATAAAAGGTGAGAATTTTGAAGCAAAATTTAAATGTCGTGCTTGTGATACGATTTGGCTACATCGAAAAAACAAATGGGGGGCCTGCGAAGGTTTTAGGCTGAACCCATAATATAAATTATGCTAGGCTAATATCATGCTAACCTAATTAGGCTTATAGAATGACAATGCCATGCAAACTGATTTACGCCAAATCACTTCAAGCTGCTCATGCTGTGATCGTGGCCTTGCGCGAAAGCTGGCAACAGCTAATCCAATATAAGGCCACACCAACGCCTGAGCTACTACAACGTTATCAGCAGCTCATTCAACAATTGCAACAGCTGCCTCTACCTGCTGACATTAAGCCCGTTTTAAAACAGCTTCAACAACAATTACAAAACCATCACACTGGCGTTAAGCTCATGCCATTGCAGCAAGCTCTAGCACATTTTGGGATCCAGCTAAATCATCAAACTGACAGCCCATGGTTTCATTATGATCCTGGTCAGCCTCTACCCGTTGTGCTCCAAGGCCTAGGCAAAGCATGGCGCCAACAACTAAAAAAATATAAAGACCACCCCACCAAACGCCTACAACTTGCTTGGCAAAACCTGCCCTATAGTGCGGCTTTTCATGAGGCTTGTTTAGCTTTGCGCGCTATTTTACGTGAAAAAAACACGAGCGACAGCCCTGCGTTGCCATTATTGTATTATATTGCTGCCTTTCATTCTTTTATACGTATCGAGCCAGAAACCCCACGTGGGGATTTAATTGCCGCCGCCTTTTCTGGCAAAACACTTTTACAGCAACCTATTTGTTATCAGCAACTAGGTACACAGGCATTAGCACTTCTCAATCAAACTGACCAACAACGTATACAAAAGCAATGGGGGCCACCCGCACAGCATCAACGCTTGGCAGACTTGCTCCCTGACCTACACCAGCAATATCTCACCGCTGTTCAACTCTCTTAGCTCTAAGCCAGCTTTTACAACTAACCGCGACGACCACCCTCTATAAAAAAAGCCCAATGGCCTGCATACCATTGGGCTTTGCCGTTTAAAACGGGTTTCCTGCAAGGAACAATTTGCTATGTCATCAGCAAAAACAAAAACGCCACCTATGAATAAGTGGCGTCTTTGAGAATTCGGGCTGGTGGGTCGTGCGCGACTCGAACGCGCGACCAACGGATTAAAAGTCCGCTGCTCTACCGACTGAGCTAACGACCCAACCGAAAGATTAAATTATTGCATAGCTGTTTTTAACTGTCAAGCTTTTTTAAAAAGTTTACATAAAAAAGCCTGCAATAATTGGGTCTTTGCTTACCGGTGCACGCACCTAAATAAGCAAAGACGTAACTATAACATGTTTTTAAAAAAAGTACACCCTTTTTTTAAAAAAATTTAACGCGCTCGGGAAATACGAACCTCTGCACCACGTCGTTTGACCTCAAGGCCCTCTGAAGGCAGGATTTTTAACCCTTCCAGACCTTTAATATAGCTAGAGCCTTGCATCTGCATTACACGAATTTTATTACGCATCACAGCAGGGCTATGCTCTGGCATACCAAACATCCAGACTTCTTCGAGTAAGCGGGCAGAATTGAACTCTGATGTATTGAGCGCTGTCGGGCCTAAACACAACATATGTCCCTCGCGTCCAAAAACAGGGAGCCGGTCCAAACCCGCTTTAACCACCCAACGTGAGCCACCCTCATAGCGCCAACCTGTGGATAAATCCCACCAGTCGCTGCCTTTAGGTAGATATACCTCGATCTCGTCTCCTGGCTGCACAAAAGGTGCAACCAGTAGTGTTGAGCCGAGCATGTACTGATGTTTCCAGTTTAGCACTTCAGGATCATCCGGAAACTCTAGCGATAAAGCACGCTGCACAGGCAAACCACAACGCACGGATTCCTCGATAATGCCCAACACATATGGCACTAAGCGATAACGCCATTCCAGCCAATGCGCAATAAGCTTTTGAGTCTCAGCATCAAACGAGGTAGGCAATAAGCCGTCCACAGCCTGAAAATGAAAGTTTGCCGAAAATACCGCCATCGATAACCAGCGCACATAAAGCTCTGGTGTCATGCTATCTAGGGGAGCATTTGCCGAACCTATTTGATGTGTTTGTGCTGTAATCCCGCTATTGCCAATGGAAAGCGCGGCTTGCAAGGTTTTGGCTAAGCCATCCCAGTCATTGGTCACATCAGGCCCCAACTGCCAAGCAAAGCGATGTGCAGAAGGATATAAATCGCGGCTTGCTACCAAGCCTTCTTGGGGTGTTTTATGCCCTGCAAAAGCATCGAATAAGGCTTGGCGTGCAAGTAACGGATAGACCGTGCGTAACATCGCACCGCTTTCTCCACCACGGGCTGTGATCTCATCTGGCAAATCATATTGCGCTTGAATCACCACCGCCCCTAGCCCCTCGTCGTAGCTCTGGCGCAAACGCTCCACCCATAATTTATAAGCATCTTTGTGGGTGAGGTCCAATAGCCCAAAGTCTTTGCCTGCAGTGACGGCATTGCCTTTAAAAGTGTAGGCCAAACCGTCGTCATCATTGATAAGCAGCCAGCCTCGGTCCTCCCACTCATCGAATAATGCTGTGCCTACAGCTACCCCCGGAAAAACCGAAGCCGCTAATTTGCACTGCTTGTCTTCGGCGGCAGCCATCATGTCGCGTACATCGGCAATACGTTCGGCATCCCACTCAAAAATAGGGCGATCAGCACTAAAGCCTAGGGCTGCAGGTGGTGCTAGGTTTAAGACATCAACCCCAACCTGAAGCTGCTTAAGCTGTTCAATGGTAGCGTAACCTTGCTCAATGGATTGACTCTGTGTTTGATCCAACCAAACCCCCATTGGCCAGAGCCCAGGTTGCCCTGCTCGCCCTGTCAACGCGGTGTACTGGTTTAAGATTTCGACAGGCTGACCTATAAAAATAAACAGGTCAAATACCGTGGCATGAACCGTTAACTGATACTGATCCGCTTGGCTTAGTGCCACATCATGCTCTACGCGCTCAAATGTATTTACGTAAAGCCCCCAGCCACGATTACTCCACGCTAGTGGCAACACTCGATCCGCATAATGGTCTGAAACGAGTTTTGCTCCACGTCGATTAAGATCACCCGTGGTCTCACCCAAACCAAAAATACCGTCGTTAGGGTCCAGAGTTAAAGCAAACTGCCATTGAGGCGTTGCGCTCAAAGACTGACTTTGTAATAAAAGCTGATCCCCGTTATACGCGCGCAAAGCAAACGTGTCTTTATCGATCTCGAGCACGCTTTCGCCTTGCTCAATGCGCCAACCCTGTGCTTGCTCCGTGACTTCGAGCTCGCCAACGGCATCCTGTCGGGCAAGAAGCATATCGGCATATTGTTGTGCTCGCGCTGATACTCGCTCGGGCTGAATATGCTTGAGCGCACCAAAGCGCAAGCGAAATACGCCAGGGGCATGGGCTTCGATACGAAGCATGAGATCATCGGTTGCGGCAAAATCAGCCGCCGAGGATTTTGTGGATATAGAGCTTAGAAGATTAAACAATTGCGTCACATCATCAGAGTGTGTTTTGGACGGCACAATGCGATCCTCAAGGGCAAAGCCCAAAACTAGAATTAAAAAATACTATTTTGACGCATATTTGCTGCAAAGCAAATACGCATCACTACTATATATGAACAGACACGTATTATCGCAGGTCTAGCGCTCGGGATAAATCACGCTCTATCAGCGCCGGCTCTGCCGCCATCTGTGCGGCAATTTGTTCGGCAAGTACCGCCGCCCAACTAAAGCCATACGAACCATAGCCTGCATTTAACCATAAGCCCGGCAGAGGCTGAGCCAACACCGGCAAATGATCTTTTAATGCGGCTCGAGTCCCCACCCAAGCACTTTCTACCGCCAATACGTCCTGATCCAACGGCACTAAAGGCTCCGTTTTTTGGAATATTTCGCGACAAGCAGCCTGCGTCAGTGATCGGGGCGGTTGATCGTAAGTGCTACCTAGCACATAGCCTTCGGCTAAAGGAACCACATAACCACTACCTGCAACAATACGTGAGGGTGCTGCATTTAAAGCAGTACGCGCTATCGAAATACTTTGTCCTCCTATTACATCTAAACCCATGACTCGTGGAGCTTGACCGTGTAGAGCCTGTGGCAACAATGACGTAATACCTTGTGCATTGGCCAAAATAACATGCTGGGCCTCATAGTGATCACCCGCACGGGTGATCACTTTCCAACCTTGAGTAGAGGCATAAACAGTCACTACCGTATCAGCTCGCCACGTCACCAGGTTTGTTTCCAATAGCTGTGTTAATAACTGTTGAGGTCGAATAACAGCGCCTTTAGGAAAATACAAAGCACCGTGCTTCACCGGCGTGCTCGCATACCGCGATGCCTCTTGTGCTGTTAGATATTGTACCCAATCTAAATCAAAGGCGAGCTCTGCCACACTTTGCTGCTGTAAAAATGCCTCTTCTTCGCTTTGAGCGACAACAAGAGAACCCACAACCTGCATCGCCCCCGTCGATGACTGCCAACGCTGCAGCGCCCGCAATATTCCGGCACGACTGAGACGAGCACGCGGAGCGTCATCTCGGGTCAATAATGGGGTCATAGCTAATCCAGCATGCCCAAGTTGCGCTCCCCCTGCTCCATGCATGAAGTGAGGGTCCAGAACACAAGTAGCAATACCTCGTAACGATAACGCATGCGCCGTTGCGGCTCCCGCTATACCGCCCCCCACTATGATCACCGGCTGTTGTGGCGGCTCAGTGTAAGAGCGACCTAAATGCGGACGCAGTGTGGCTTTGATCATATGGCGTTTATAAGCAAAACCCGGGTGGCGCGTCACCACAAAGCCCGCATTTTGTAAATCGCGACGAACCTGAGCCGCCGCACACCAGGTTGCCGCCGTCGCACCGGGTGCTGCCATACGCACCAATTGTCCAAACACTTCTGGCGTCCACATGGCCGGATTAACTCGTGGCGCAAAACCATCTAAATAAAATGCATCGGCCTGACATACCATCTGCTTTGCTGCTTGACGAATATCACCAAAAAACAAGGTCAGCGTCACCGCCCCCTGCTCAAACTCTAAACGATGGATGCCTGGGACTAACACCGGCCACTGTGCCAATAACTGGTCAGCCAGCTTACGCAAAGCAGCAGGTGTATGCGTCAACATCAACGCCAAATCTTTTGCATAAA
Source organism: Alcaligenaceae bacterium (assembly GCA_012518715.1). Classification (GTDB taxonomy): domain Bacteria; phylum Pseudomonadota; class Gammaproteobacteria; order Burkholderiales; family Burkholderiaceae_B; genus Paenalcaligenes; species Paenalcaligenes hermetiae. Next base: position 5,748 of record JAAYRP010000156.1, read on the forward strand.
AAGGGTGTGCTTCGAACGACACAAAATGCAAACGGCGGCTACGCTGCTCATCCTGCCGCCAAGCCGCCCACGTTGCTAAAAAATTATTACCTAAACCAAAGCCGGTTTCTACGATAGTAAATTGCTCCCTGCCTCGCCAACGCTCTGGCAACCCATTTCCTCCTAAAAACACATACTCGGCTTGTTCTAAAGCACCAGACGCAGCGTGATACAGGTCATCGTAGCGATCACTGCAAGCCAGCCCCGTCTCGGTAAAAGTTGGAGTAGCAGGAACTAAAGGTTGAAATGCGCGTGTCATATGGATTCGTTTTAATAATGGGTTGCTTGTACAATTTGAAGAGCAGGAGCAGTTTTTGCTCTTTACCGTCTCTTCATTCTTTTAAGTCGAGTTTATGCAAACCTCTTTCGCTCTCAGCAGTAGCTTAGAAACTGCCGTACAAGCGGCTCATGCCGGAGCTGCTATTTTACAAGCCTATGCGAATAATCGCAGCGAATTAGTCATTGACACAAAAATGCGTAATGACTTAGTGTCGCAAGCCGATCGTGAAGCGGAAGCAGCGGTTATCCATATTTTACGCAGCCAAAACCCCGAATTTGGGCTCATTGCTGAAGAAACAGGCGGACAAGCAAACCAGCAGCTGGCCACATGGTATATCGACCCTTTAGATGGCACCACCAACTTTTTACATGGTATTCCGCACTATGCCGTCTCAATCGCTTTGATTGCTCACGCTGGCACAGAAGTCAACGGCTCTCGCTTAGACCAAGATACCCCCGTGATTGGGGTGGTGTATGACCCCAACCGAGAGGAAATGTTTACCGCCATGCATGGTGTGGGGGCTTGGCTCAACGGGCAACGCATTCAATGCTCTCAGGCTGACAGCTTAGCTAATAGTGTGGTAGCAACGGGTTTTCCTTTTCGGGATTTTAGTTTTGCCAACCAATACATGCCAACGTTGAACACCGCCATCACCAGCACGCGTGGGGTCCGTCGCCATGGCGCTGCGGCTTTGGACTTAGCCTGGGTGGCATGTGGTCGCTTTGATGCCTATTGGGAAATGGGGCTTGCCCCTTGGGACGTAGCAGCTGGCACTGTCATCGTGCGTGAAGCCGGTGGGATTAGCGAAGACATGTACGAACAACTGCCTTGGCCACGTAATGGCTATGTGTATAGTGGTAACGCTACTGTGGCCCCTGAGCTTTTAGCCATGATTAAACCCCATTTGATCTATCCTTAAGCAAGGGCGCTGCGCGTCTTTACGGATTCTCTTTAGCAACATTACCGCGTAACATGGTAGTCATCATTCCTACGACTTGGTATTGCTAAAGGTGAATCCATGACAACGCTTCCTCCCCTTGATCTCTGGCACGATGAGTTCATCGCTATTCGCCGCGATCTTCATCAGCACCCCGAACTCGGTTACGAGGAATTCCGTACAGCAGATAAAATCGCAGACTATTTGCAAAGCTGGGGTATCCCCATTCACCGTGGTTTGGGTGGTACAGGGGTGGTAGGGATTTTAACCGGCACCCAAGGCACTGGGCCGACGATAGGACTACGAGCTGATATCGATGCGTTGCCCATGCCAGAACAAAACCAGTTCGCGCATAAAAGCCAACACGATGGTGTTATGCATGCCTGTGGCCATGATGGCCACACCACCATGTTGCTTGCCGCCGCCAAATATTTAGCGCAACATAATCATTTCAAAGGCACAGTCTATTTTATTTTTCAGCCAGCCGAAGAAGGCCTAGGCGGTGCCAAAAAAATGATCGAGGATGGCCTTTTTACCCAATTTCCAATGGATGCTATCTTTGGTTTGCATAACTGGCCAACTCTGCCCACTGGTCATTTTGGTTTGCGTACCGGTGCTATTATGGCTTCGAGCAATATCTTTGTGATTGATATCCAAGGCAAAGGAGCCCATGGCGCTATGCCGCATTTAGCGGCAGACCCCATTATGGCGGCCACCTCTATTGTTCAAGGTTTACAAACCATTGTCAGTCGCTATCTTGACCCACAAGAACCTGCCGTACTAAGCATTACCCAATTACATGCTGGTTCCGCAGATAATGTGATTCCCGATACAGCACAAATCCGAGGTACGGTTCGTACATTTTCATCCCAAGCCACCGATCAAATCGAAGAGCACCTGCGTCGCATTAGCCAGCAAACAGCAGCGGCGATGTCCTGTCAGGCATACATTGACTTTGACCGGCGCTACCCTCCTACCGTTAACCATGCTATTCCCACCCAATTTTGCGCGGATCTACTTAAAAACTGGCTAGGCGAAGCATCCGTCATCGACCCCGTTGCCCCCTCCATGGCTGCTGAAGATTTTTCTTTTATGCTTGAAAATGTTCCCGGCTGCTATTTATTTCTAGGCAATGGAAATGGAGATCATCGCTTAGCCGGACATGGTTTAGGTCCCTGCACGCTACATAATGGTAGCTACGACTTTAATGATGCCCTCATCCCTATTGGAGCAACCTATTGGGTTAAACTCGCCCTAGCCTGGTTAAAACAAGCTCCCGCCTCTTAGGCTCATCACAAAAGTTTGCAGCAGGAATCTAGCATCTAGGTACAATAATAAGCATTTCTTTTTGTTTGTATTTTGTACCTAGGAGTCATCATGAGCGGTGCTCTGATTTCCATTCCCAAAGACCGAGATCCTGTTTTACGTGTTATTCCAATGCCCGGCGATGCCAATATGCATGGTGATGTATTTGGCGGCTGGATCATGGCTCAAGTTGATATCGGGGGCTCTGTGCTGGCCTCGCGGCGCGCACAGGGTCGGGTTGCTACGGTTGCCGTTAACTCTTTTACCTTTAAGCAACCGGTATTTGTGGGTGATTTATTAAGCGTCTATGCCGAAATCATTAAAACCGGCACCACTTCTATTACCGTTTCAGTCGAAGTCTATGCAGAGCGTAAACTTTTACCTGATGAAACGGTCAAAGTCACCGAAGCCGTTTTAACCTATGTTGCCACTGACGACCAGCGTCGTAGTCGTCCTTTACCGCCTTTAAAATAACTATGACCCAATCTGCGCCTACTGCGACCCGCCCTACCGTCCGTCGCTTAGATCCGGAAGATGCTCAGCTTGCTTTACAACGCCTACAAAGCATTCTTAAACGTCACGAAGTGATTACGCTTCTGACCGAAAAGCAAAGCGAAGGTGATGAGCGCTCCGAGCTTATCTCCAATCTTACACATCGTCGTCACGAAAACGAGATTCGAGCTATTATCAATCATCTGCACCCTGCGGACATTGCTTTTATTCTCGAATCGCTCCCCGAGTCTGAACGACAGCTCGTGTGGGATCAGGTCGCAGAAGAACATGACGCTGACGTCCTTCTTGAAATCGAGGACTGGGTACGCGAATCGTTGATTAAGTCCATGGATGCCGAAGAGCTTATTGCCGCGGCTTCTTCCATGGATGCCGACGAGATTGCGGATCTGGCACACGACCTGCCACCCGATGTTATGGCCGAAGTGCAAAAGGGGCTAACTGATGCCGAGCGTGCCCAATTGATCGCTGCCATGGGCTATCCCGAAGACACCGTGGGCGCAATCATGGACTTTGAGATGGTGCGTGTACGCGAAGACGTCACCCTCGAAGTGGTTTTACGCTACTTACGCCGCCTTCAAGAGCTTCCTGATCATACCGACCAAATTTTTGTGGTGGACCGCGAAGATAAGCTGCAAGGTACGCTGTCCTTAGCCACCTTATTGGTCTCTGATCCTGACAGCCTTGTTTCCCACGTTATGTCCACCGACTATTTTAGTCTGCATCCTTTGGATCCGGACACTGATGCGGCCAGTGCTTTTGAGCGCTATGACTTAGTCTCTGCGCCGGTCGTCGACGATTATGGGCGGCTCATTGGACGGGTGCCTATTGATGAGGTCGTAGACGTACTGCAAGAAGACTCACAAGAACAAGAGCTGTCTCGCGCCGGCTTACAAGAAGAAGATATTTTTGCACCAGTACTCAATGCTTTACGTAACCGCGCACCTTGGTTACTTATTAACCTGTGTACAGCCGCTACCGCGTCTTTTGTGGCTTCTCGCTTTGAGGATACGGTCAGTCATATTGTGATTTTGGCATTTTTAATGTCTATTGTCGCCGGTATCGGTGGCAACTCAGGCAACCAAACCATGACCATGATTATTCGTGCCATGGCAATGGGGCGCATTACAGGCTCTAATATATGGCCTTTGGTCAAACGCGAGCTTTTAGTCACCTTTTTGGTCGGCGCTTGCGGTAGCCTTGTCACAGCCATGTTCGCTTGGTTTATTTCAAAGTCCATCCCGATTGCTTTGGTGATGATGGCTGCCATGATCGGCAATATGCTAGTTGGCGCAACCCTAGGGGTGTTGATCCCTACCCTGCGTAGCCGTTTTGGCAAGGATCCTGCCGTTGGCTCTTCCGTTTTACTGACCTTTGGTACAGACTCCCTAGGTTTTTTTATTTTTCTAGGGCTTGCTACGGTATTTTTACTCTAGACCTCAATTGCTCTGTGACTAAACATCAAAAAAGCCACCTACTTAATAAGCAGGTGGCTTTAACAAACCAAGGAAAAACTAGTTTAAGCGCCCATGGCAATGTTTATATTTTTTACCACTACCACATGGGCAATTATCATTACGCCCCACTCG
>JAAYRP010000157.1 GCA_012518715.1 Alcaligenaceae bacterium
TAATAATATGGGCAGCACCACCTGAACGTGCATCGGCCAACCACACGACCAAACCAATTAAGGTATAGACCAAACCACAAATAATAATCGCCCCTAATGCTACGCCTATATTTGGGTTTGGGCCGGCCCCCGCATAGCCGGTAACCGCAATCACTCCGCCGATAAACGCAAAACTGGAGCCTAGGTAGCTAGGCACACGCCCACCTACAAAGAAAAAGAAAATCAACGTCCCTATCCCAGACATTAAAATGGCAAGGTTAGGGTCAAAGCCCATCAGTAACGGCGCCAGGATGGTCGAGCCAAACATAGCTACCACGTGCTGCGCTGCCATGGCGACACTTTGCGTAGCGGGCAAGTACTCATGCGGTTGCACTACCGCATCGGGCGCTACAGTATCCACTTTGCGCCAACGAGGAAAATAGGTTTCAGACATAATTGGAGATCATTAAAGAAGAACGTGGCGCAAGTTTACGGCGCTATACGCAGCGAAGCAAGCCACTGATTGAAGTGATGGTCGTTTCGATTTATTAGTGTCATATCCATTATCTACTACGAGACCTCTTTGAGCGACGTGGGCTCACGCCCCGGGTTATTATGCATAATGACAGCATGGCTCATTTTGATGCCTTGGTCAGAGCAGGTGCAGGTTGTGCACTCATTCGCGAGGAAATCGCCCTACAAGGTGCGCAAAAAAACCATTTTGCTATTTGGGGGCATGCTAAAGCGGATGCCCTCTTAGGTTTTATTAGTGCTAATGAAAATGCTCAAACGCCACTCATTATGGCTCTTGTTTCCATGCTAAAAGACATTTGGTCTTTAGACTCCACCATTAACTCTATTTAATTTACTAATGACTAGAACTGAAATTTGGTTAATTCGCCATGGGGAAACCGATTGGAACGCCGAACAGCGTCTACAAGGCTGGCGCGACATCCCGCTAAACGATGTTGGTAAGGCTCAAGCCCTTTCCGTACAGCGCTATTTAGAGCAACAGCGTATTGATTTTGACGCTGTGCTAAGCAGTGATTTGCAACGCGCCATTCAAACTGCTCAAATCGCCTTTGAGCCCTATGGTTATCAGGTCGAGCAGTTATCCATGCTACGTGAACGTAACTACGGCATCTATGAGGGACAACCTTGGCAACAGCTTATTCCCCTGCCTGATCGCCAAGCTCCTACTATTAATCTACGCGATCCACAAACCGAGATCCCTGAAGGCGAGTCTTTACCTGTTTTTTATCAGCGTATTATTCGTGCTTTTAATCAAATCGCCCAAGATCGTCCCCAGCAAAAACTTGCTGTGGTGGCGCATGGAGGTGTTATTGATATGGTGTGGCGCCATATAAAAAATATCGATTTAACTAGCCAGCGCCCCTACAAAATCATGAACGCCAGTGTCAATCATTTTAGGATTACGACACAGCAGTGGGAAGAGGTGGCATGGGCCCAAACAGACCATATCGAAATGGCTAACGAAGGGTTATAAAAAAAGCCGGACAAGTGTCCGGCTTTTTGTCATTGGCTTAACCGCCGTGCATATCTTGCAAGGAATACACCAACAAGCCCTCGCCATGACGCATATACTGTAAGCCCTCTACAGCAGCTAACGCCCCAGCAATGGTTGTGTAGTAAGCCAAGTTCGCAGCCAAAGCATGGGTACGAATCGTGCGTGAATCGACAATAGCGTTTCGACGCTCTTCTACCGTATTAATCACTAAGGCAATTTCACCGTTTTTCATCATATCCACGATATGAGGACGGCCCTCGGTGACCTTATTGACAGCTTTTACCTTTAGGCCTGCCGCCTCGATCGCTGTTGCGGTACCCCGTGTGGCAACAATATTAAAGCCTAAGTCAATCAGCCCACGTGCCACTTCGACGGCTTCTGCTTTATCACTGTCACGTACACTAATAAATGCCGTACCAGATTTGGGCAGATTTACACTTGCCGCCATTTGGGATTTCACAAAGGCTTCGCCAAAACTACGCCCTACCCCCATGACCTCGCCGGTGGATTTCATTTCAGGACCTAAAATCGTATCCACACCAGGAAATTTCACAAAGGGGAAAACGGCCTCTTTAACAGCGTAATAACCTGGCTTGGCTTTAGCAGAGAAATCTAAATCGGCGATTTTCTTGCCAGCCATAACTCGCGCTGCTAACTTGGCCATTTGTAAGCCTGTGGCCTTAGAAACAAATGGCACGGTACGTGAAGCACGCGGGTTCACTTCTAGGACGTAAACCTCGTCGTCCTGAATCGCAAACTGCACGTTCATTAACCCTTTTACGTTCAAGGCTTTGGCCATTAACGCCGTTTGGCGACGAATTTCCTCGACCACTTCATCGGATAAGGAATATGGAGGCAAGCTACATGCCGAGTCGCCGGAGTGAACCCCCGCTTGCTCGATATGCTCCATGACACCGCCCACAAACACATCGGAGCCATCCGCAATACAATCCACATCCACCTCGGTGGCGTTATTGAGGAAGTGATCCAACAGCACGGGCGAATCATTGCTGACCTTAACGGCCTCTCGCATATAACGCTCTAGATCCGCTTGCTCATGGACAATCTCCATGGCTCGCCCACCCAATACATAGCTTGGACGAACGACTAGGGGATAACCAATTTCTGCTGCTAAAGCTAAGGCCTCGCCTTCGGTACGAGCAGTACGGTTTGGCGGTTGACGTAGACCGAGCTTATGCAAGAGTTTTTGGAAACGCTCACGATCCTCTGCGATATCAATCGATTCGGGGCTAGTACCAATAATTGGCACCCCATTGGCCTCGAGCGCGCGAGCCAATTTTAATGGGGTTTGACCACCGTACTGCACAATCATGCCCACCGGCTTTTCCACATGGACGATTTCTAATACATCCTCGAGCGTTAGAGGCTCAAAATAAAGACGATCAGAGGTATCGTAATCGGTGGAAACGGTTTCAGGGTTACAGTTCACCATAATGGTCTCGTAACCGTCATCGCGCAACGCCATGGCGGCATGCACGCAGCAATAGTCAAACTCAATCCCTTGACCAATGCGGTTCGGCCCGCCCCCTAGCACAATAATTTTCTTACGATCTGTTGGCTGGGACTCGCACTCATCCTCATAGGTCGAGTACATATACGCTGTATCAGTAGCAAACTCGGCGGCGCAAGTGTCCACTCGCTTATAAACGGGACGTACGTCTAGCTGATGGCGCAGCTTGCGAACCTCGGATTCTACCGTGTCCAGTAAAAACGCTAAGCGACGATCTGAAAAACCACGGCGCTTTAAGCCCAATAAGGTATCACGATCTAAGTCAGCTAAGGTTTTTTGCTCTAGCGCGAGCTCAATATCAACAATTTCTTTGATTTGCGCTAAAAACCAGGGGTCGATTTTGGTGATGGCGTGGACCTCGTCCAAAGACATGCCTTGAGCAAATGCGTCCCCTACATACCAAATCCGCTCAGGACCAGGCTCGCCAAGTTCGACTTGGAGTTTTTCGCGGTCCGTGGTCATTTGATTCAAACCATCCACACCGACCTCTAGGCCTCGTAGCGCTTTTTGGAAGGACTCTTGGAAAGTCCGCCCCATAGCCATGACCTCGCCCACGGATTTCATCTGTGTCGTTAAGCGCGAGTTAGCTTGAGGGAATTTTTCAAATGCAAACCGAGGGATTTTGGTAACCACATAATCAATCGTAGGCTCAAACGCTGCAGGCGTAGCCCCGCCCGTGATCTCATTTTGTAGCTCATCCAAGGTATAACCAACGGCAAGACGCGCAGCCACTTTAGCGATGGGGAAACCAGTCGCTTTAGAAGCCAAAGCCGAAGAACGTGATACACGTGGGTTCATTTCGATAACGATCATACGACCGTTATCGGGATTCACGGCAAACTGAACGTTAGA
>JAAYRP010000158.1 GCA_012518715.1 Alcaligenaceae bacterium
ATTGATCGATTACATCAAGGGTATAGCCCATTACGCACGGCAACGGCATTGGCTCAGGCGTGGCACATGGGGCAGCTTCCTGCCGATGCTGTTTTGCCTGCTGATCCTGAACAAGCGGCCGATGACCTAGTTGATGAAGTCATCGCTCGTTTACGTAAATATGCGATGTATGTGTGAGATAAGTTATGCTTGGTGGAAAATACGCTATAGGAGGCAGGGACAGCATGATAGAATTTACAGACACCTTAGTGCTGCTATTCTAGCCAAAAAAAAGCCCAGTCCGAAGACTGGGCTTTTTATGAAATTCTTTGGTGGCCTTGGGCGGAATCGAACCACCGACACAAGGATTTTCAATCCTCTGCTCTACCGACTGAGCTACAAGGCCACTTGTTTAGTGCTGTTGCGCTAAAGATTTAACTATAGCACAGTAAAATCTGTTTTGTCTAGTCCTTTTGCTTGCGCGCTAAAACAACAGTTTTAGCCACAGGACGACCGCTAATAAGTGATAGATTTCAGTTATCAGCGTTGGGGGATTATAATCATATAATTGCAACTGTGCCACCTTTTTGATTTTTCTTCTTTTTGCCCATGTCTGTAGACGTTCTTACTTTTGGCCTTAACCACGTATCGGCGCCTGTTGCCGTGCGTGAGCGTGTGACTTTTCCACTTGATGTGGTGCGTCCAGCATTAGAGGGCTTGCGTTCGGCTTTTGGGTCAGGGGTGCGCGAAGCAGCGATTTTATCTACCTGTAATCGCACAGAACTATACTGTGCGGCAGAGCCGCATGTGATTGATCACGTGCCGGCATGGATGGCGGAGTTCAATAGCCTACGTTCCGATGATCTAACTCCCCATCTGTATCGTTACGAGCATAACGAGGCGGTGCGTCACGCTTTTCGTGTGGCCAGCGGTTTGGATTCGATGGTACTCGGCGAGCCCCAAATCCTTGGCCAAATGAAAGACGCGGTACGTGTCGCGAACGAGGCCGGTGCCCTGGGTACGCTTTTACACCAGTTATTTCAGCGTACATTTGCCGTGGCTAAAGAGGTCCGCACTCAAACAGCGATTGGGGCGCATTCTGTATCTATGGCCGCCGCTTCCGTGCGTTTGGCGCAGCGGGTGTACGGGGACTTGTCTCAAACCAATGTATTATTTATTGGGGCGGGCGAAATGATCGAACTTTGTGCCGCGCATTTTGCAGCGACGCATCCTAAACACATTATGGTGGCAAACCGCACCGCAGAACGAGCCCAAAATCTAGCAGCCCGTTTTGATAATGCGCAAACCATGCGTTTGGCAGATTTACCTGAGCGCATTGCCGATTATGATGTCATCATTTCCTGTACGGCCAGCACCTTGCCTATTTTGGGCTTGGGCATGATTGAGCGTGCGATTAAACAGCGTCGTCATCGTCCTATCGTGATGGTGGACTTAGCGGTGCCACGTGATATCGAGCCCGAAGTTTCGCGTTTGTCCGATGTGTACTTGTACTCGGTCGATGATTTAGGGCGTATGGTGCAAAAAGCCAGTGATGCACGCCAAGCCGCCGTAGTACAAGCAGAAGCCATTATCGACACGCGTGTGCAGCACTTTATGCAGTGGCTAGAAAACCGTGAGCTGGTACCCACAATTGTAAGCCTGCAGGATCGAGCCCAGCAGGTTTCTGATCACGAGGTAGATCGCGCTAAGCGTATGATTGCGCGTGGTGAAAACCCAGAGCAAGTAGTAGAGTGGTTAGCACATAGTCTGCAACAAAAATACTTGCACGGGCCCCTGTCCCAACTTAATCAAAGCCAAGGCGCTCAGCGCGAGCAACTACTGCAGCTAGTGCCGCATTTAATTCCTTCTCAAAATCGCAGTCGCTAGCTAGGCTCACGCCCCCTTGTGGTGTTGTGCCCACTTGCGTTCTGCTATTTAACTATTATCAAAATACTGTATGAAAGACACTATGCGAGATCGGTTGGAGCAGTTGGCTCACCGACTCATCGAAGTTGATGCCATGCTTGCTGAACCGGAAATTGCCTCCGATATGGACAATTTCCGTAAACTGTCTCGTGAGCGTGCCGAGCTAGATCCTGTGGTGACCGCTTTTAACGCATATGTTGCTACCGAGGGCGATTTAGAGGCCGCCCAAGAAATGATGCGTGATCCCGAGCTCAAAGAAATGGGCGAAGAGGAATACCAAATTGCTAAAGATAAAATTGCCGAATTAGAAAAAGAGCTGGAGGTGCTTTTATTACCTAAAGACCCAGATGATGGTCGTAGCGTCTTTTTGGAGATTCGTGCAGGAGCCGGTGGGGACGAGAGTGCGATCTTCTCTGGTGATTTATTACGCATGTATACTCGCTATGCAGAAACACAAGGTTGGCGAGTGGAAATCATGTCCTCAAACCCTTCGGAGATGGGGGGGTACAAAGAGGTCATCGCGCGTATTGATGGCGATGGGGTGTATGGCAAACTGAAGTTTGAGTCTGGTACTCATCGAGTGCAGCGCGTTCCTGAAACCGAAGCGCAGGGTCGTGTCCATACGTCAACTTGTACGGTTGCGATCATGCCCGAAGCGGATGCCGCGGAAGATATTCAGATCAACCCTAGCGATTTGCGTATTGATACTTTCCGTGCCAGTGGGGCAGGTGGACAACACGTAAACAAAACGGATTCGGCGGTGCGCATCACCCACTTGCCTACTGGTTTGGTGGTAGAGTGTCAGGATGATCGCTCTCAACACAGGAACCGCGATAAGGCGATGCAGGTATTGGCGGCGCGCCTAAAAGATCAGCAATTACGCGAAATGCAGGCCAAAGAGGCTGAGCAACGCAAAAGCTTGGTAGGTACAGGCGATCGTTCAGAGCGTATTCGTACCTATAACTATCCTCAGGGTCGTATTACCGATCATCGTATCAACCTGACTATGCATAAGCTTAACTACGTCATGGATGGAGACTTGGATGAGCTCATCAATGCATTGTTAACCGAGCATCAAGCCGAACAGCTGGCGGCTTTAGCAAATGAGTAGTTAGGCCATTATGCAAACCATTAAAGCGGTGATGGCGCAAAGCGCGCTGCCGCGTTTAGAGCAGCAAATGCTGTGGGAGCATGTGCTGGGTGTTTCAAGAGCGTGGTTGATTGCGCATGATACGGACACACTGCCCCCTGCGGCAGTAGCCAAGTATTTTGCGTTAGCACAGCGTCGCCTAAACGGTGAGCCCATGGCGTATATCCTAGGGCAGCGTGAGTTTATGGGGCATATGTTTAAGGTGACGCCAGCGGTACTGATACCCCGCCCTGAAACCGAGTTTTTGGTTGAGCAAGCTTTGGCGTTGCTTCCCTCTACCCCCGCGCCCCGCATTGTGGACTTAGGCACAGGAAGCGGTGCTGTTGCTATTGCCATTGCGTTGGCACGACCCGATGCGGTCGTAGTGGCAACAGACTACAGCCATGATGCGCTTGCTGTGGCGCGTGAAAATGCCCACAATTTATGCGCTGATATCGAGTTTTTTCAGGGGAGTTGGTACGATGCTCTTAAAGGGCAAGCGCCTTTTGATATGATTGTATCCAACCCCCCTTATATTGCAGAAAAAGATCCCCATCTATATCAAGGTGATGTTCGGTTTGAACCAATAACGGCGTTAACCGCTCCGCAAAATGGTCTTGCTGACTTAAGGCAAATCATTCAAGGGGCCAAAGCCTATTTAACCCCGACCGGTTCGATTTGGTTAGAGCATGGCTGGGATCAAGCCGCGATAGTACGTAATATGTTGGCAGAAGCTGATTTTAATCAGCCTACTAGCATTTCTGATCTAGCTGGTATTCCTCGGATTACCGGTGCTTACTCCTGAGAGACAACAATGAATCAAGAAGTTCAAGATTTTATCCGTGAAACTGTGACTGAGCACCCTGTGGTGTTATTCATGAAAGGAACCGCCCAGATGCCTCAGTGTGGTTTTTCTGCGCGTGTGGTGCAAATTTTACGTGCCGTGGGTTTATCCCAGGTCGTGACCATCAACGTGCTTGATGACGAGGAGGTACGTGAGGGTATTAAACAATACGCAAACTGGCCAACCATCCCCCAGCTTTATATTAAAGGCGAATTTGTAGGCGGTTCGGATATTGTTTCTGAAATGTTTGAAAGCGGGGAACTTGAAACCATGCTGCGTGATGCAGGGGTTTTGAATGCCTAATCCGAAAAAACGGATTATTGTGGCAGTAACGGGCGCTACGGGCGCCCTTTATGCCATTCGGGCTTTGCATCTTTTAAAAACCCAGAGCGAAGTAGAAAGTCATTTAATTATTTCTCCGGCTGGGATTTTGAATATGCAGCATGAACTGGGTTTAAGCCGCCAAGATGTGTTGGATTTGGCAGATGTGGTGCATAACTTCAAGGACGTTGGTGCTAGTGTAGCCAGTGGTAGTTTTAAAACCCATGGTATGCTGATTGTGCCTTGCTCGATGCGCACCCTAGCTGCTGTCGCACATGGTTTTGCTGATAATTTAATTACGCGTGCTGCAGATGTGGTACTAAAAGAGCGCCGTCGTCTTGTGCTAGCCGTAAGAGAAACCCCTTTTAACTTAGCCCATTTGCGTAATATGACCACCGTCACTGAAATGGGTGCAGTGGTGTTTCCGCCTTTGCCAGCTTTTTATTTTCAGCCTAAAACCATGACAGAACTAGTAGATCATTCGGTGATCCGTATGCTAGAGCATGTAGGCGTAGAAATCGACGGCCCAAGCTGGCAAGGCTTATCATCCCAATAGATCCTGTGGGCGAACCACATTAACGAAGGAGTTCTTCATGAGTTTTGTGCAGGTAACAACAACCGATGGCAAAAAAATGCAAGCCTTTGAGGTGTTATCAACCAACAAAAATGCACCTGGCTTAGTGTTAATCCAAGAAATTTTTGGAGTGAATGCCTCCATGCGTCAGTTGGCTCAAGACTGGGCCGAACGTGGTTTTAATGTTTGGTGTCCTGATCTATTTTTCCGCTCTGAGCCTGGCTTGGAGTTGGACCCTACGAACCAAGCGCAGCTCAATTTAGGCTTGGAACTAATGCAAGAAATGGATAATGAGCAGACGCTAAACGATTTAGAAAGCACCCGGGCGCAGCTAGCGCAAAAGCTTGGTCATGACAAGATTGTGGCGGTGGGCTATTGCATGGGGGGGCGTTTAGTGGTGGAGTTTGCTAAACAGAGCCCGATTAAAGCGGGTGTAAGCTATTACGGTGTGAACTTAGATAAGGTATTGCCCCCACTGGGCGACGCAGCCCCTATGATTTTACATATTGCTGAGTTAGACAAGTGGGTAGAGGGCGAGGCTCGTACCATTATTGAAGCCGAGGTCGCAAAACGCGAGGGCTGGGAGTCTTATGTGTATGCAGGTTGTGATCACGCATTTGCTCGACCTAAAGGCATGCATTTTGATGCTGACGCGGACCGTTTAGCCATTCAGCGTTCTATGGCGTTTTTACAGCGTTACGTGTAAATATCGTTCTTTTAAAAGGATAAAAAAGCGCCTGTGTTTGGCGCTTTTTTTAATAGAGTAGGTGATAGCGTGCGCTGAGTTCTTTGATGCTTTGTACGCGCAAATCCACATAAGCACTACGTCCGGCATAACGCGATGAAAAAGGCGTGGCGGGATGAGCAAAATGCACGGTTTTCATGCCTAACGCATAAGCCGCTTTGAGATTGCGTAAGGTATCATCCACAAAAATTGTATGCTCTGGAGCGTGCTGTAGCTCTGTTACGACTTGCTGCATCAGGGCGCGGGATGGCTTAGGCCGAAAACGTTGTTGGCGCTGCATGTCTTCGATGCTAAACACTCGCTCAAATTGATGAGTGATACCGAGTGCCTGTAGCACCCTAAAGGCATAGTTAGCCGGGGCATTCGTTAGAATGACCTTGCGTCCAGAGAGCTGTGTTAAGTGCTGGGCTAAGTACGGCTCGCTTTGTAGATGCTCGCTAATCGCAAAGTCATGGCTACGCCGTAAAAAGTCCTCGGCACAGACACCATGATGCTTAACGAGACCGATGAGTGTGGCTCCATATTGTTGCCAGTAGCGTTGGCGTAAGTAGTCGGCCGTGTTGGCATCTACTTGTAAAAGCTGCTCAATGCTTTCTTGCATAAGACGATCGATAAGAGGAAAAATCGCTGCAGAAGCATTATGGAGGGTGTTATCCAAATCAAACAGCCAGAGAGGCTCTGGCTGCGGTTGATTAACAGTATGCATGCGATTAGTGTGATCGAATCATAGTGCCTACGCCTTTGTCGGTAAGAATTTCTAGTAGCAGGCTATGTTCAACGCGACCATCAATGACATGGACCGAGTTTACGCCATGGCGCGCTGCCTCAAGCGCAGAGGAAATTTTAGGGAGCATACCACCTGAAATCGTGCCATCTTTAAAGAGCTCATCAATGGTTTGGGCAGAAAGCTGACGTAATAAATTTCCGTCTTTATCGAGAACCCCAGGGGTATTAGTGAGCATAACCAGTTTTTCTGCGCCTAAGACTTCAGCCATTTTGCCAGCGACCACATCGGCGTTAATGTTGTAAGAGCGCCCGTCCTCTCCAAAGCCGATGGAAGAAATCACAGGAATAAACTCATCGTCTTGTAAGGCTTTGACAACGGCTGGCTCAACACGTGTAATGTCACCTACAAAGCCAATATCGAGCATTTTTTCTGGGTCATTGGCATCGGGAAGCATTTTCTTTTTGACCTGAATGAGTTGGCCATCTTTACCGGTTAGACCGACAGCTTTGCCGCCGGCTTCGTTAATCATCATCACAATATCTTGCTGAACCTGTCCGCCCAACACCCACTCTACGACTTCCATGGTTTCAGCATCGGTGACACGCATGCCTTGGATAAACGTGCCTTCTTTGCCTATACGTCGCAGTGCATCGTTAATTTGAGGTCCGCCGCCATGGACCACCACGGGTTTTAAGCCAACGAGCTTTAGTAGTACGACATCGTGAGCAAAGCTGCGCTGCAAATGCTCTTCGGTCATGGCGTTACCCCCATATTTAACCACGATGGTTTTACCGTGAAAACGGCGAATATAGGGAAGCGCTTCGGAGAGCACATCGGCTTTAACTGTAGAAGAATAGTTAGGTTGGTCGGCGTGTTGTGTCATGGCGTTTTCGTGATGAAAAGTAAACAAATAAGAAAAAGCCGGAGACGACCCCCGGCATCTTGTTAAGCAAACCCGCTGCTGATTAGCCGGCTAATGCTTTTTCTAGAGTTTGCTTAAAGGCGGCTTTGTCGTAGTTACCAAGATACCGTTTTACTACGCGTCCTTTTTTATCGATTAAAAAAGCCGTGGGTGTCATGCGAACATCACCAAATGCTTTGGCAATGGCACCATCATGGTCACTGACTACGGTAAAAGGTAGCTGACGGGATTCGGTAAAGTTACGTACATATTCTAACGGATCGTGTTTCATTGCAACAGCGATCAGATCAAAGCCTTGATCATGATATTGATTGTAGTATTCGATGTTGTCTGGCATTTGGGCCACACATGTTGTGCAATCCGTTGACCAGAATTTTACCAAGGTCACACGTCCGTTGAGTTGATTAGAGTGATAGGTGTCGCCATTTAGCGACTGAAATTGGAATTCAGGGGCTTTGGTCGCGCCAGAAAATAGATCGCCACATGCACTAAGAGCAAGAGCAAAAAAACTAACGAGTAATAAGCGAATTAATGGCATCATTCAATGGTAAAAACTTCGGGTTCAGACGCATTCGTAGCGGGTGTCACCTGAGGTGAGGGCTGTTCTTTGGGGGCTGTAGACGCTGATTGTTTTTGCGGGAGCAGGATTTTTTCGGCACTCACGTATTCAAAAAGTTTTACGACCTGCTGTACGCCAGCAACAGTTGCTACCGCACGGGCGGCTCGATCCCCTTCGGCATGCGTAACGCGGCCTTGTAAGTACACCACACCGCGTTCTGTAGTAACGGAAATAGTGCGACTTGGGACGTCTTGGGCATTAACCAGGGCTGTGGTGGCCTTGGTGGTAATCCAGCTGTCATTGGTACGTACGCTTAGTTCAGTAACAGGGCCAATACGTAAGCGATTAATGACTTGTTTAACACTATCAATTTGTTTAACGGTATTTTCGATTTTTTGGCTATCTGCTGCGCTAGGAACATCGCCCACAAGTAAAACTTGGCCACCGTATGAATTACTGTTGACGCGGCCTGGGCGCTCGCCAAGGATCTCGCGGACCTCTGCGGCAATTTTGACCCCAATGGTTTTATCATCGACTTGCTCACCAGCGGTGCGTCTATCAGTGGCAACCATCGCTGTCGTGGCCGCAGCGCCCCCAACAACCAAAGGGGCACAACCACTAAGTTGACTAGTTGCCAGAGTGGTAAATAAAGTAGCAATGAATAGCCGTTGAGTTTTTCCACTGAGGTTGAGAATCATAAAGGTTCTCCAAGCAATAAGGCATCAATGCCATCACATAAGGCATGTAGTAAAACAATGTGTACTTCTTGGATACGCATGGTGCGATCATCGGGTACACAAAGATGAATGTCCGTGTCGGTAAGAAGCTGTCCAATTTGCCCGCCATCCTTACCTGTTAGCGCAATCACTACCATATCACGCTCATGCGCCACACGAATGGCATTGATTACATTTTGTGAGTTGCCGCTGGTGCTGATAGCGACGAGGATATCGCCCGTTTGCCCTAG
The DNA here is from genome assembly GCA_012518715.1 of Alcaligenaceae bacterium. Lineage (GTDB taxonomy): Bacteria > Pseudomonadota > Gammaproteobacteria > Burkholderiales > Burkholderiaceae_B > Paenalcaligenes > Paenalcaligenes hermetiae. Next base: position 8,694 of record JAAYRP010000158.1, read on the forward strand.
CGCTGAGATCTGACGTTCAAAAATTTGATCAAAACCATAATCATTGCCGACCGCTGTCAAGATAGAGGTATCTGTATTAAGCGCAATACCTGCTAAGGGTAATCGATCGCGCTCGAAGCGCCCGACTAGCTCAGCAATAAAGTGTTGTGCGTCGGCAGCAGAGCCCCCGTTGCCGCAGGCAAGAATTTTTCCATTGTTGGCAAGGGTTGCAAATAATAACTCGACGGCGGCGGCCAACGGCTCGGTTAGTGCCTCGGCACTGCGCTGCATGGCAAGCATGGAGTCATTAAAATGCGAGTTCATTAAAGCGGTTAAATCCATGGGCTAATTATGGCATGTAGTGATAAAGGAAGGAACGCTAGATATAGTTGGTCGCAATCGTTGCAATTAGTTAACTCTATCAGCGAGCACATTTTGATTTACCAATTATTGTAATGAATATATAGCAGCTAGGGGAAATTAGTAAAAAGCATTAGGAATCCATTGCAAACCATCTTCATCTATTGCTATGACATCAAAACGGCAAAAAGGTTGCACTCCCCCAAAAAAATAAGCACTTAAATGAGGTAGTAACTGCTCAGCAACGCGTTTTATGCGTTGCTGTTTGGTAGGGTGGATACTGTAGATTGCTCCCCCGTACTGCTGATTTTTTCTATAGCGTACTTCAATAAAAATTAGGCTATGATGGGAGCGCGCAATCAGATCAATTTCCCCAAAGCGCGAACGGATATTTCGTAGAAGAATGTCTAAGCCGTGCTGCTGTAGATATTGGGCAGCTAACGTTTCGTAGTGGCTACCAAGTTGTTGGGTTGATGAGCGCCGATAGGATTTAGGCCGATTTTTAGGTCGACTTGGTTTTTTATTTAGTTGTTTTTTTTGAGCTTGGGTGGCAAGGGTTTCTGGGCTCATTTCATTAGGCATGATGAACACCATGGATCAGGTAGATACACATCAACACATTTGGACGCGACTGCAGGAGCGTATGGAACAACAGTCCTGGCCTAACCATACTTTATATGTGGTGGCTACGCCTATAGGCAACTTGGGCGATTTAAGCCTACGTGCTTGGCAAACATTACAACGGTGTGATGTGATTGCAGCCGAGGACACGCGCTCTACGCGTCCACTGCTTGAGACATGGGGGGTGCAGACTCCTTTGATGGCGGCTCATAGGCATAATGAGGCACAGGCAGCGGCGCAGATTATTCAGCGTCTAGCCCAGGGGGAGCGCGTGGCTTTGGTGTCGGATGCGGGAGCACCGGCGGTGAGTGATCCTGGTGCGCGCATTGTGCGCGAGGTTCGTGCCGCGGGCTATACGGTGATTGCTATTCCAGGTGCTTCGGCAGTGATTACCGCACTGATGGCCAGTGGCGTAACCAGTGATGAAAACCCCGCTTTTGTCTTTGCGGGATTTATGCCTCATAAAAGCACGGCGCGTAAAAACTGGTTGCAGCAGTGGGGGACCGTGGATGCACCTATTGTTATGTTTGAGAGCCCACATCGGCTTAGAGCTGCACTTGCCGATATGGCCGCTTTATTCACGGATCGCCATATCACCATTGCACGAGAGCTCACAAAGCGTTTTGAGCAGGTGCATACCTGCGCTTTAAGCGAGGTGTTGACCTGGTTGGATAGTGACCCACACCATGGGCAGGGTGAGTTTGTATTGATTTTGCATGCGGCAGAGGCTCAGAGTGTGGTGGCCGGCATAGATCCGGTCACAGAGCGTTGGCTGCAAGCCTTATTACCACAGGTATCGACGCGTGATGCGGTAAAAATAGCGGTTAAGGCGACAGGCTTAGCGCGAGACGTGGTGTATGACTGGGTACTTGCCCATAAACCCTAACGCACAGCTAAGGTAGGTTGTAAACCGGTTTCTGCTTGAATAAGTTGGGCTGCAGAAAGAGCGTCTTCACGGCTTGGATAGGGGCCCATTTGTACACGAAATAAATCATTAGCGGGTTCAATGTGGGCATCGCGAGTATCAAGACTGCCTATTTCGCTATTGATATGTTCTGCTAAACGTGTGGCGCTTTCTGCATTTTTAAAGGCACCAAATTGCAAATAGATATGTGGGATTACATCACCCGCAATTGGGCTAAGCGTATTGGGAGGGGGTGGGGTTTGTCGGCTATCTACCGTAGTGAGGCGGCGAGGCTCAGCTTCTTTGATAAAAGCCTCAAGCTCATCCGGTTGGTTTGTATCGGCTAAGTACGTACCGGTACGGATATCATCGTGTGTGATGGCTTCTACAATCACTGTGCCGCTACCAGGACCAATCAACCCTAGCTTAGCGGCAGCCACGTAGGATAAATCAATAATACGATTGCTATGAAAAGGGCCGCGGTCATTAATGCGTACGATAATAGACTGACCTGTTTTGGGACGGGTAACCCTAGCATAGCTAGGCAAAGGTAATGTAGGGTGTGCCGCCGTCATGGCATACATATCATAGATTTCACCATTGGCGGTTTTTCGACCGTGAAATTTTTTGCCATACCAGGAAGCCGTACCTGTTTGGCGAAAAGGTTGATTTTCTGACAAGGGTGTATAGCTTTGCCCTAAGACTGTGTAGGGACGCATGTTTGCAGGTGCATGTGGTTCAATACGAGGGGTGGCATTAGGAATTGTATGCAAATTTTTAGGAAGATTCGTGCCAGGGCCATCGTCTTGATAGTAGCCTCCGCCCCCAGGGCTTGAGGTAGGGCGGTTAGCGCACCCTGCGATAAGACCAATCACACTTAGACTAATCAGAGCTAAAGCAAAAAAACGCCGAATCATAAGGGGAGATCTGCTGGGGGCTGATTACGATGACGAATAAGTAAGGGCGAATGGTGGGCAAAACGCAGGGCAAGTTGCTCCGTGACATAAACAGAGCGGTGTTGCCCGCCTGTGCAACCAATACCCACGGTTAGGTAGTTGCGCGTATCTTGCATATATAAAGGGAGCCAACGCTCCACAAAACCGGCAATGTCATTAATCATGTTTTCTACCGTACCAAACTGAGACAGCCACTTGGCAACGGGTTCGTCTTTGCCTGTGAGTGGGCGTAGTGCTGGGTCGTAATGGGGGTTAGGCAAGCAACGGACATCAAAGATTAAGTCCGCATCGCCCGGTACACCACGCTTATACGCAAAAGACATAAAGGTGAGCACGACAGGAGCGCGTTCTGCTTGTACTAAATCGCGTACCCAGGAACGGAGTTGTCCTGGCGTTAAGTCCGTTGTGTCAATGACATGTTCGGTTTCACGTAGCGGAGCAAGCAGATGTCGCTCCATATTGATACAGGTTTGTAAAGAGGGAGACTGCCCTTCTTGGCGCAGACGATCAGTAAGAGGGTGACGGCGACGGGATTCGGAATAGCGTTGAATGAGGGTATGGTCGCTCGCATCTAAGAAAATAACGCGAATAGGTAGCCCTGCTTCGCGTAAATGGGCAATGGTGCCGGGAAGCTGATGCAGATCACCGGGTGCACGTACATCAATGGCTACGGCTACGCGTTCGATGCCTGTGTCTTGTGCGCGATAAAGAAATTCTTCAAGAAAGGGAACGGGCAGGTTGTCTACACAGGTATAACCCGTGTCTTCGAGCAGACGTAGGGCAACCGATTTGCCTGAGCCAGAAATACCTGTGATTAAGACGACATTAAGCATGGATATCAATGAGTATTAAGGGTCGGAAGAAGATGGGGTATTCTCCATGATAGCAAGAGCTTGGCGTTGCATGAATTCTTTCATGGTGTCAATGCCACGTAAGTGTAATATTGTATTACGTACAGCAGCTTCGACCAGTACGGCAAGGTTTCGTCCTGCGGCGACCTGTAGCATGACTTGTTTAATTTCTACGCCCAGTACATTTTGAGTCTGTTGCTGAATAGGTAAACGCTCAAAATTATCAGGCGTGGAGCGCAGTAAATGAACAATTAGCTTGAGGTTCATTTTACGCCGTACGGATGTTTCACCAAAAATCGTACGGATGTCTAATAGACCCAGCCCTCGGACTTCGAGTAGGTTTTGAAGTAATGGGGGGCATTGCCCTTCGATGAGGTTGGGCGCGGTGCGCGATAGCTCAACCGCATCGTCGGCGACTAAGCCATGTCCACGTGAGATGAGTTCTAAGGCCAACTCACTTTTTCCTAAACCCGATTCGCCAGTAATCAGCACCCCTAAACCCAGTACATCCAAAAACACACCGTGCATTAATGTGGTGGGAGCGAGCCGTTTTGCTAAGTAAACGCGTAACACGTCTATTAATTCGGCCGCATCGTGTTGAGTATTAAGCAAAGGGATG
>JAAYRP010000159.1 GCA_012518715.1 Alcaligenaceae bacterium
CGCTTTTTTTCCTCGGCCAAACGCTGAGCTTGCTCTGCCTGACGGCGCTGCTCTTCTGCGCGACGACGTGCTTGCTCTGCCTGACGGCGAATTTCGGCTTGACGCCGTAGCTCTGCTTGGCGGGCAATTTCTTTTTCTAAACCGTCGATCAGCTTTCCTAAGCGCACATCATTATTGGCTAAGGTTTTGGCCTGCGTTTGCTGCTGTTTTAGCTGATCTTGTACCTGCGCCAACACCTTTTCCCGCTCGGCCTGCTGTTGCATGAACTGTTGTTTTTGCACCTCGGTTTGTGCGGCTAGCTGCGCTAATTCTTTTTCATTGCTAGCTACGGCCGCATGCAACTGTTGTAAATGTGCTAAGCCCTGCTGCAATACCCGAACCTGTTCAGTTTGAGCTTGGGTCACATACCCTAAATAACCAAGCTCACGTTGGATCTGCTGGGGGTCTTTGCCCGACAACAATGCCGTCCATGGTGATAAGCCACTGGCATATTGCGCCCGAAGCTGTTCCGCCAACTGCTGTTGACCTTGTTCTTGCTTTTTTTGTTGTTGTTGAATTTGTTGTTTCAGATCAGCCAGATGTTTTTGCACCTGCGTTTGCCGTTGTTGCAAAAGCGTTAGCTCACGATCGGTATCTGAAATGCGGCTTTCTACATCGCGCAAAGCCGTGAGCGCTTGTTTTTTATCGCTTTGTGTGGATTCAATTTGTTTTTGGATTTCAGCAATGCGCCGTTGAAGCTCGGCGCGCTGCTTTTGTGCCTCGGCCTGCTGCGCACTGAGCGACGCCTGAGCCCAGGCCTCACTCATGACACCCATACTCAGTAAAAGAAGCGCCCAGATACGCAACAGCATAATAACCTTTTGATTAGTTAGCTTTAGCTTGGTTAGCGACCTCGGCCATTTGTGCCTTGATGGCTTCTTCATCGCCTAAGAAATAGTGGCGAATCGGCTTAAGATTTTCATCAAGCTCAAAAACCAAAGGTTGTCCCGTCGGTAAGTTCAAATTCACAATATCCTCTTCGGAGATATTGTCGATATGTTTAATCAGAGCACGTAAACTATTACCATGTGCAGTGACTAATACGCTGCGACCTGAACGAATCGCTGGTGCAATAGAATCATTCCAAAATGGAACAACACGCGCTACGGTTTGCTCTAAGCATTCTGTAGCGGGCAAATCTTCTGGTTTAAGATTGGCATAACGGGGATCATGTTTAGGATGACGAGGGTCATCCTCGGCAACTGGGTCTGGACCAATTGAATAAGCGCGACGCCAGATATGAACCTGCTCATCACCATATTTTTGAGCGGTTTCCGCTTTATTCAAACCCTGCAGCGCCCCATAGTGACGCTCGTTTAAACGCCAGCTTTTGCCTACGGGGATATGGACGCTATCCATGGTATCCAAAACAATCCATAATGTACGAATCGCCCGTTTTAAAACGGAGCAAAAGGCAATATCAAATTTAAAACCGTTTTGCTTTAAGAGCTCACCGGCTTGGCGGGCTTGCTCACGCCCTGCTTCGGTAAGATCGACATCTGTCCAACCGGTAAAACGGTTTTCTAAGTTCCACTGGCTTTCGCCATGGCGCATCAGTACAAGTTTATACATGGTAAAAATAGCCTTTAGATTACAAAATTTTTGTCCATTATAATTAGTCGATTTTGCCCAATTAACTCTTTTATTTAAACTAGGTTTTACACAGGACTCATCGTGGACTTTTTAACCGATACCAACAATCTGCTGATTTTAGTCGTGGCATTTATTTCTGGCATGATGTTGTTGTTTCCAGGTCTATCCAAACGGGGTGGAAACTTCATCAGCCCCAATGATACCGTACAACAAATCAACCAACGCCAAGCTATTTTAATCGATATACGCAAGCCCGATAGCTATAAAGCAGGGCATATTCCCCAAGCGCGTAACATTCCCGCGGCAGAGCTGGCTTCCAAAACAGAAAAGCTCGCTAAAGACAAACCCGTTATCGTGGTTTGTGACACAGGCCGCAGCGCCAACAGCAGCGCCGCCTTACTGCGTAAACAAGGCTTTAAAGAAGTCGCTATCCTGGAAGGCGGTCTCATGGCTTGGAAACAAGCCGGTTTACCCACTAAGAAATCCTAAACTATCTACAAAGGTATGACGAATGGCTAAGGTAACAATGTATTGCACCCAAGTGTGCCCATTTTGCACCCGCGCAGAAATGTTACTCAAACAACGCGGTGTAACAGAGATTGAAAAAATCTTCATTGACCGTGATCCCGCCCAGCGTGACATCATGATGGAACGCACACAGCGCCGCACTGTTCCCCAGATTTACATTGGCGATCAACATATTGGCGGCTATGATGATTTAGCCGCATTGGATCAAGCGGGTGGCTTAGTGCCCTTATTATCGGCGTAATACGTCTTATTTATTATTTATTCATTTACCCCACAGGAGTACATCATGGCTGAAAACCAAGAAAATCAAAACGTAGGTGCCGAAGAGCAAAACGCCCCCGTCTTTAGCTTGCAACGCAGCTACGTCAAAGATTTATCTTTGGAAATGCCCAACGCGCCAGAGATCTTTTTAGAACAAGAGGGCCCAAGCGTTTCCGTAGAAATCAATGTTGGTGCAAAGCGCTTGGCGCAAACGGTATTTGAATCCACCGTAACCGCCACCGTAACCACCCGCATCGAAGACAAGGTCTTATATTTGGTCGAGGCCAC
>JAAYRP010000160.1 GCA_012518715.1 Alcaligenaceae bacterium
ATGACAAGCTTTTACTGAGCTTAGAAAATTTGATCGCGGCGTTTCGGGTAAAAGCACAGGCTTTTGAGCATGTATTAAAAATGGGGCGTACACAGCTCCAGGATGCTGTTCCTATGACCCTTGGTCAGGAATTCCAAGCGTTTGCAACTACCCTCGAAGAGGATTTGTGCCGTTTACGTACGCTGGTGCCTGAGCTGCTTTGCGAGGTAAACCTAGGTGGAACCGCAATTGGTACAGGGATTAATGCTGACCCTAGCTACCAGCGTTTAGCCGTAGAGCGATTGGCTACGATCAGTGGGCACCCTGTTAAATCAGCAGTGGACCTGATCGAGGCCACTTCAGATATGGGTGACTTTGTCTTGTTCTCCGGCATGCTCAAGCGCACAGCGGTTAAACTATCAAAAATCTGTAATGACTTACGCTTGCTTTCGAGCGGACCACGCACAGGGATTAACGAGATTAATCTTCCTGCACGTCAGCCGGGTAGCTCGATTATGCCGGGTAAAGTCAATCCCGTGATTCCAGAGGCCGTGAATCAGGTGGCTTTTGAAATCATAGGTAATGACCTAACACTGACCATGGCAGCGGAAGCCGGTCAGCTACAGCTAAACGTAATGGAACCGATCATTGCTTACAAAATGTTTGATTCCATTCGTTTATTGCAGCGCTCGATGGATATGTTGCGTGAGCTTTGTATTGATGATATTACCGCTAATGAAAACCACTGCCTGCATTTGGTTGAGCATTCTATTGGGCTAGTGACAGCGCTTAACCCCTATATTGGTTATCAAAACTCCACACGAATTGCTAAAAAAGCCCTAGAGAGTGGTCGTGGGATTCTGGAGCTGGTGCGCGAGGAAAAGCTCCTCGAAGACGACGTATTGGATGATATTTTGAAACCCCAGAATATGATCGCTCCCCGTTTGGTTCCAGTGAACAGTTAATCTAAGCAAAGCGACAACGGCATCAAGGCATAGCTCAAAAGGCTATGCCTTTTTGTTTGTGGGATAAAATGGTTGAAGAACTACCACAGGAGTATGGTTATGCATTTACAAGAAGAGCTTTATCAAAGTCTCTATGAGCTAGCGGATCAGGGCAATATTGCCTTAGATCAGGGGCGCTACGAGGAGGCAATCGTATTATGGCAGCAGGCGCTAGATGTATTACCTGCACCGGTTAATCAATGGCAGGCGGCATTTTGGTTATATGCGTCGATGGGAGAGGCCTTATATCAGCTAGAGCGCTACGATGAGGCCACGGCGGTATTAGAGCAAGCAGCTCATAACCCCGAGGGCAAAGAAAATCCGTATCCTTATTACATGTTAGGTAAATGCGCTTGGCGCTCAGGCCAAGACAAAGCGGCCAAGTATCTTTTAAAAGCTTACGATTTAGACGGCGAAGGAATTTTTATGGCGGATCCTGTCGATGGCGAGGCCTGTTTGGCTTATCTTTATGATTTGGGTGTGCTTTAAAAATGTTAAAAACCATACATGATATTGACTTTGCTACCTTGTATAAACAGCATAAGCAGTTGGCGGCTCGGCCCCGCTCTAGTCCAGAAAAATGGGATGCTAAAGCACAGCAGATAGGTATAGGGCAGCTAGAGGACGCTTATACGCGCGCTTTATTGCAAGCACTATCGTTGCAAAAGACAGAAACCCTGTTAGATGTGGGCTGTGGTGCTGGGGCCGTGGCGGTACTTGCCGCGCCTTATGTACGGCAGGTGTATGCGCTGGATTACAGTGTGGGTATGCTGGCCAAACTGCAAGAGAATGCCCAACACTATCAGGCGCATAATATTAAAACATTATGTAAAAATTGGGAAGATGATTGGCAGGATGTGCCTATTTGTGATGTAGTGGTTGCTTCGCGATCTACTTTGGTCGAGGATATGGCGGCGGCACTCAAAAAACTGACCCAACAGGCAAGGCGTCGAGTGTATTTGACCTATCCATTAAACCCTGCTTTTGGGGCTAGGCCAGATATAGACCCTGTGCAACAACCACAGTTAGCGACGCCTTCGTATTTATATATCTTGGGGATTTTATATCAGCAGGGTTATGCCGCTCAGCTTCGTTTTATTGGCAATAAAGGCTTGCATCAGCAGCCTACAGGCTGGGCGTTGATTGATTGGGAGGTCTAAGATAAATGGCGCCCTGTGATAGGGCGCTTAAAAGGTTTAACTATTTTGAATGGCTTCAACCAGAATATCTAAGGCCTCATCCATGACGGCATCTGGGATAGTTAAAGGAAATAAGAAACGAATGACATTGGCTTCTGGGCCGCATGTTAATAATATTAAGCCTTTGTTTAGCGCATAATTTTGGATTTTTTTCACAAGAGCTGTCTCTGCAGCATGGGTGTTCGGATCACGAAACTCTACTGCTATCATGGCACCCAGGCCACGAATAGAGAAAATAGTAGGGACTTGTTCTTGTAGGCTTTGTAAACGTTGTTGCAGTTTTTCGCCAAGTTGATGGCCACGTGTTAAAAGATTTTCTTCCTCAATGACCTCAATGACAGCAAGGGCGGCGGCAATAGCCAAGGGGTTGCCCGCGTAGGTGCCCCCAAGCCCGCCAGCGACGGGAGCATCCATGATGTCGGCACGACCGCAAACGGCAGATAACGGCATACCGCCGGCCAGGCTTTTGGCCATGGTTGTGATATCTGCTTTAACGCTGTAATGCTCCATGGCGAACAGTTTACCTGTACGACCAAATCCGGTTTGAACCTCGTCGGCGATCAGTAAAATACCATGCTCATCGCAGAGCTCACGTAAAAACACCATGAACTCAGGGGGGCATACATTAAACCCTCCTTCCCCTTGAATGGGTTCAATAATAATTGCGGCGACCTGGTCAGCATCCACCGTTGTGTTCAATAAGCTAAGCAGTTCTTTTTTAGCGAGCTCTGCGCTGATTCCAAGCGAGGCATTCGGGTAAGGGGTGTGATAAATATTCGAAGCTAAAGGACCAAAACCTTTTTTATAGGGGTTGACCTTAGCGGTAAGCGTCATCCCTAAAAAGGTTCTTCCATGAAACGCATTGCTAAATGAAATAATCGCGGGCCGCTGGGTGGCGTAACGTGCAATCTTAATAGCATTTTCTACCGCTTCTACGCCTGTAGTAAAAAAAGCGGTTTTTTTAGTAAAGTCGCCAGGGACCAACGTATTTAATTTTTCGGCTAATTCAATATAGTTTTGATAGGGAATGATTTGATAAGCTGTATGAGTAAAAAGTTGTAATTGTTTTTCTATGGCCGCAATGATGCGAGGATGGCGATGGCCGGTGTTAAGAACGGCAATGCCACTTGCAAAATCAATATAACGTTTACCCTCTACATCCCAGATTTCCGCATTTTCGGCGGACTGAGCGTAAAAGTCACACATGACACCGACGCCTCGTGGGGTCGCTGCATTTTTACGTTGGACTAGGTCGGCATTTTTCATGGGGTGTCTCCTTATACGAAATAGGGTGTAAGAGATAGCTTATCGTTAAATTGGCACCACATGAAGATCCATTTATGGCAGAATTGGGTAGTCCATTTTGGTTTGAAGCCAGAGAAGAGGAGTTGAGAAATGAAAGGGGGTGCTTTAGCGGAGTATGTGCTGCAGCATTTGGATCGTCAGTCAGCACGCACTTTGTCGCGGCAGCTGTATCGCATTTTTAGCCAGTTGATTTTAGATGGGGTGCTGCAAGCAGGAGAAAAGCTTCCCGCAAGCCGTACATTAGCCCAAGAATGTGGGCTTTCAAGAAATACAGTCGTGCAGGCCTATGAGCAATTATTAGCCGAAGGCTATGTAGAGTCCTATACAGGAAGCGGTACTTTTGTGTCCGCAGCGGTGCAAGCTCAGCAGCAAGCGGAAATGGTGGATACGCTTACCCTGCCTACCACTGTGTCACACTGGGAGCTATCGACGCGTGGTATTGAAATGGTCAGTAGGGCGCAAGCTTCGCCGCAGCAATGGCAACCCTTTGTGGCGGGCGTGCCGGATGTATCGTTATTTCCAAATCAAATCTGGTTACGGCTCTTACGGCGTCATTGGAAAACCGCAAAGCCTGAGCTATTAACGTATGCGCACGGAGCGGGCTATTTACCGTTACGTGAGGCACTGATCGAGCATTTACGTTTAGCGCGGGGTGTGCGGGGATCAGCAGAACACGTGTTGCTTATTTCTGGATTACA
>JAAYRP010000161.1 GCA_012518715.1 Alcaligenaceae bacterium
CGGACTGTGTCGATATCCGGACGCGCCCCTTCGCGATCACGCAAGCGATCACAAATCGCGTCTTTTACTCGTAGGTTGGCAAATTGTAGGCTTTGAAAGGGGCTACGTATGGCCGAGGTGTCAACACGTAAGGTCTGTTGTGGTCCAAACCAGTTTTCCCAAGGCGTTTGGTAGGCAAGCTCGTAAAGCTCATCTTCATTTTGAATTTTGGCATAGCTCATTTGCACTAAAATACGCGTTGCCAGTCGGGAATAGAGATTAGCGCGTAAAACATCCTGCCAGTCAGCAACGAAATGGCAGCCGGCTCGTCCTTGGCTGACTTGATCAAAGCCTAATGCTTGCAGCTCTACCGCTAAGGCTTCCTCTAGGCCCTGCGGACAGGGGGCAAACACAGGAAAACGTCCGTGGCGCTCAGCACTAAAGCGGGCTTGGATTTCAGGGCCTTGGACGGGAACAGGTTTGCGGGGCGCTGGAGGCGCTGGCCGCGTTGGTGCGTAGCCGGTAGGAGGCTTTGCCCGCTTGGTAACGCGGGCAAAGCGCTGAGGTGTTTTGGCGGCAGGGGTGGCAGGCGTAGTGGGAGTGTCTTCTTGACGTAAACGCTGCATTTGCTGTGCTTGCCGTGCGCGAGCACCGGAACGCACACGCCGGTCTTCATTACTAGACTGTGGTTTTTTTTTCAGCGTGAGCGTTTTTTTTGGGGTGGAAGTCATAGGGATTAAAAAGGTTTAAGAACCACAAGGATGAGGACAAGAAAGAGCATAAGCACGGGGATTTCGTTAAACCAACGGTAATACACATGAGAGCGTTGATTTTCCCCTGCTTTAAAACGTTGTAATAGGCGGCCACAGTACCAGTGATAAAGAGCAAGCCCAGCAACAAGTGTGATTTTGGCATGGATCCAGCCCATGCCTTTACCTATACCAAAATACAAATACAGCCCAAAACCAGTGAGAATAGTCAATATGGCTAAAGGCAGCATAAAACGGTAAAGGCGGTGCGCCATACCAGTTAGCACGTGCATCGTGGCCGTATCCTGTGGTTGTGCCATATTGACATAGATGCGGGGCAAGTAGAACAGCCCCGCAAACCAAGCGGTCACGAGTAGAATATGTAGAGCTTTAAGCCACAAAAATGCCATTAGTTTTGTCCACGTAGTTGACCATTACCTGTAAGCACCCATTTTTGGGTAGTGAGCCCCTCAAGGCCGACGGGGCCGCGTGCATGTAAACGATTAGTAGAGATGCCGATTTCTGCGCCTAAACCGTATTCAAAACCATCAGCAAAGCAAGTGGGTAGGTTGACATAAACGGAGCTGGAGTCGACCTCGCGCTGAAAGCGACGTGCAGCCTCTAGGTTTTCGGTCACAATGGATTCCGTGTGTTCGGAACTGTACTGAGCGATGTGATCCATGGCCTGATCGATGGAGCTCACAATGCGTATAGCTAAGATGGGAGCTAAGTATTCCGTTTCCCAATCTGCTTCGGTTGCAGGCAGAATGCCGCTAACCAGGGCTTGTGTTTTTTCACAGCCGCGTAGCTCTACCCCTTTATCTTGAAGGGCTTGGGCTAAATCTGGCAATACGGCTGGTGCAATTTCGCTATGCACCAGAAGCGTTTCCATGGTGCCGCAAATACCATAGCGATAGGTTTTGGCATTGATCGCAATACGCTGTGCTTTTTCTACATGCGCATCTTTATCAATGTAAAGATGACAGTTACCATCTAGGTGCTTGATGAGGGGTACTTTGGCTTCTGCGCTTAAGCGTGCAATAAGGCCTTTGCCCCCGCGCGGTACAATCACGTCCACATAGTCGGTCATTGTGATTAAGTGGCCTACGGCACCGCGATCGGTTGTGCCGATGACTTGTAC
>JAAYRP010000162.1 GCA_012518715.1 Alcaligenaceae bacterium
AAACTTTTTATTTTTGCTCTATGGGCCGCATGCTCGTGCCCATGGGGGGGGTGAAAATGCAACGAACTACCAAAGCCCCGAGTATGATGCGTTGTTTGAGCAAATGCGCTATTTAGATGATGGTCCAGAAAAAGATGCCGTGATTGCAAAAATGGTGGCCATTGTGCAAGAAGATGCCCCGTGGATGTTTGGCTATGTACCTAATTCGGGGGGCGTTTATCAACAGTGGGTAGCCAATGCCAAACCAACACAAATGGTGCGCAACACCTTACAGTATTTACGTATTGATGCACCGTTGCGCGCACAAAAGCAAGCCGAGTGGAATCAACCTATTTGGTGGCCTTTGTGGTTGCTGGGCGCAGTGTTATTCATCATAGTAGGTATAGCGTGGCACTTAGTACGCCAGCGAGAAAAACAAATCGCAAAACAGGAGCACTAGAACATGGCACGATATATATGGCGACGCTTGGGCTATGGGGTATTGGTTCTATTAGGGGTTAATTTATTAACCTTTGTGTTGTTTTTTGCGGTAAATACCCCTGATGATATGGCGCGTTTAGCAATAGGGGGGCAGCGTATATCACCCGAAGCCATTGAACAGTGGAAAGAGCAGCACGGGTATAACAAACCTTTGTTTATCAATACCGCACAAAGTGGTTTGGCGGTTGTTCAAGACACTATTTTTTATGAACGCTCTATGCCCTTATTACGCTGGGACTTTGGTTTTTCGGATAGCGGTCACGATATTAGTCAAGAAATTAAAAATCGCATGGGGCCAAGCTTAGCATTGGCCGTGCCTACATTTATCTTAGGCTTAGCTGCATCGGTAAGCTTTTCGTTATTTTTAGTATTTTTTCGGCATACCCGTATCGATTTTTATGGTGTGGTGTTGTGTGTGATATTGCTGTCGATTTCGGGGCTATTTTATATCATTGCAGGGCAGTGGCTATTTGCCAAAGTATTGCGCTGGGTACCGTATTCAGGCTGGACGCAGGGCATGGATACCACACGGTTTTTGATTTTACCCATCGTAATAGGTGTGATATCACGTTTGGGGGCGGAGTCTCGCTTTTACCGTAGTTTGTTTTTAGAAGAAATCGCCAAAGATTATATCCGTACGGCCAGAGCTAAGGGGTTATCCGAGCCCTATGTTTTATTTAAGCATCTGCTGCGTAATGCGCTTTTGCCCATTTTAACTGGCACGGTTTCAGCAATACCGCTCCTATTTATGGGTAGTTTAATTTCTGAGTCTTTTTTTGGTATTCCTGGTTTAGGCAGTTACACCATCGAAGCCATTAATGCTCAAGACTTATCCATCGTGCGAGCAATGGTGTTTTTAGGCTCTGCCTTATATATTGTGGGGTTGATTCTAGCTGATGTGTCGTACACCGTAGCTGATCCCCGCGTTCGCTTTGAGTGATGTCTATGCCTAAATTTATTCTGTTATGGACCGATATGTTTGTATGGCTGATGGTCGGTCTGGTGGCGGTGTATATCTGGCATGTGCGCCGTCATCCTGCTTTAGCGCGTGCCTGGCGAAGTGTGTTTTATACGCCATCGGCGTTAGCGGCGGCGATCATATTGGGTTTTTTTATCACTATTGGGCTGCTGGACTCGATACATTATCGGCCGGTATTGCCCGCAACAGAGAACCAGACTCAGGTACGCCATGCACCTGTGGCGCGCTCCGTACTGGATGATGTATTGGCTTGGGCGGCTTTAGCGAAAAAAGAGCGTAGTTACTCGGCTCCTTTGGCGACGCACTTGTTTTTTAAAGAGAGTCAGATTCAAGATGGGCAGGTGATACGTGATTTCCCGCGTTTAGAGCATGCTGCTTTGCAAATTCAAAATACAGAGCAACATCATTACGAGCTCATGCAGCTGGCGGCTTGGAGTGCGGCGGCTATTGTACTTATGGCCTTAGTTTTATATGGGCTGTGTCAGCAAGGAAGACGGCGTCATGCGGCTTTTCCGTGGCGCAGTTTATATTGGAGCTTAACGCTTTTATTTAGCTTAATCATTGTGGTGCTGATTTATAGTCGCTTTTATTATGTATTAGGCACGGACCGATCAGGTAATGATGTGATTTTTCAATCATTAAAAAGCATACGCACGGCCTTGGTGATTGGGACGTTGACAACATTAGCCATGTTGCCGCCAGCTTTGGGTTTTGGGATCGCGGCAGGGTATTTTAAGGGCTGGGTTGATGATGTGATCCAGTATATTTATACCACGTTGACTTCCATTCCCGGGGTGCTGCTGATTGCTGCATGTGTACTGATGATGCAGGTCTATATAGATACGCATCCTGAGCTTTTTGATACGGTTGCAGCACGGGCTGACTTGCGTTTGGTGGTGTTATGTTTGATTTTGGGGCTAACAGGCTGGTCGGGTTTATGCCGATTATTACGCGCGGAAACCTTAAAACTGCGTGAACTGGAATACGTACAAGCGGCGCGCGCCTTTGGGATTAGCTCTTGGGGGATCATGCGGCGACACCTTTTACCCAATTTGATGCATTTGGTTTTAATTACCTTGGTGTTGGAGTTTTCAGGCTTGGTACTGTATGAAGCGGTGCTGTCTTATTTAGGCATAGGGGTGGATCCAAGCATGCCTTCTTTTGGCACCATGATTGACGCCGCACGTTTGGAAATGTCGCGCGACCCCATGATCTGGTGGAATCTGACAGGGGCTTTTTTGTTTTTGTTAGCATTGGTTTTAGCGGCAAACCTGTTTGCCGATGCCGTACAGCGTGCTTTTGATCCTCGCTCACGTCGTATCGCTGTGGAGGTAACCCATGCTTGAGGTCACGAACCTGACTTTGCGGGTGGCCGCGACTGGGCTAAAGGCCGTTGATGGCATCCATTTTTGTGTTGCTAAAGGGGAAACCGTCGCTTTGGTAGGTGAGTCCGGAAGCGGAAAAAGCCTAACCGCTTTAGCGATGCTGCGGTTATTGCCTGCGGGTATACAGATCGAAGAGGGACACGTCTTTTTAGATAAAACGGATCTATTTGCGCTCAGTGAAGCCCATATGCGCCGAGTTCGAGGTGGGCGCATGGCGATGATTTTTCAAGAGCCAGCGACCGCACTAAACCCGATTTTGCGAGTAGGCGATCAAATCATAGAGAGTTTACGTTTACATACCTCATATCGGGGGCGAGCCTTACGTGAGCGAGCCATTTGGTGGCTAGAGAAAGTAGGGATCGAGCAGGCAGCGCAACGCATTGATGACTATCCATTCCAGTTTTCAGGGGGGCAGCGCCAGCGCATTATGATCGCCATGGCACTGGCATCAGAACCGGATATCCTCATTGCCGATGAGCCAACCACCGCCTTAGATGTAGCAATTCAAGCGCAAATTCTAGAGCTGCTTGCCCAAATTCAAAAGGAACTCAACTTAACGGTGCTATTGATTACGCACGATCTAGCGGTGGTTAAGCATGTGGCGGATCGAGTGGTATTAATGCGCGAGGGCAAAATCGTAGAGCAGGCGACTACAGAGGCTTTTTTCCAGCGCCCTAAACATCCTTATGCTAAACAGCTTTTAGATGCTGTGCCTAGCTTTGCCAAAAGACCACAAAAAGCCCCGACAGAAACCAACCAAACCCTGCCTTTGTTGCAGGTTAATAATCTAAGCGTAGCCTATAAGCAAAAAAAGCGTTGGTTGGCTCCCCCTGCTTTGACACCGATTGTGAAGGATGTGAGCTTTGATCTCTATAAGGGCGAAACCTTAGCTTTGCTTGGTGCATCGGGGTGTGGAAAAAGTACGGTAGCCAAAACCTTAACGCGGTTATTGGATGATCAAACGCAAATAAGCGGGCGGGCACGTTTACATCACCAGGATTTGCTTACGTTACAAGGGGCTGCCTTAAAGCCACAACGGCGCGCGCTCCAAATCGTGTTTCAAGACCCGTTTGCCTCGTTAAACCCTCGTATGACGGTGGGGGAGATCCTGGCCGAGGGGTTGATCAGCTTGCGTCCGCATTTATCTGCTGTGCAGCGTCAACAGCGTATAGAGCATCTTTTGGATGTGACGGCTTTGCCTAGAGACAGTGCCCAGCGTTATGCGCATGAGTTTTCAGGTGGACAACGTCAGCGTATTGCAATTGCTCGTGCTTTGGCTGTTGAGCCAGAGGTATTAATTTGTGATGAGCCCACTTCGGCGTTGGATGTCTCGGTGCAGATCCAAATCTTAGACTTACTATTGGATTTGCAACAGCTTACGGGCTTAGCATATCTTTTTATTACCCATGATTTTAGTGTTGTGGAATATATTGCGGATCGTGTAGCGATCATGCACGAGGGGCGTATTGTAGAAAAGGGGGAAACCAAGCAAGTGTTGTTGCAACCGCAGCACCCTGTTAGCCGGCGCTTAATTCAGGCTGTGCCTAAGCTCTAGGGTGTTTTTCTTTGTTAAAATATACCATTTGGTCTTTATAAATATAGTCGTGTATGGCATTAAAAGTATTTGATTTGCAATGTGAGTCGGGGCATGTCTTTGAGGGCTGGTTTGCATCGCATGAGGATTATGATCAGCAAGTGGCCAAAGGTTGGTTAAGCTGCCCTGTGTGCGATAGCAAGACAATTACAAAAAAACTCTCGGCTCCACGTTTAAATTTACGTCACGCTTCTGCAGCAGAGGCGGCTCCCGCCAAGGTTGATGTAGCAACCATTCAGGCCAAGCTTCTTCAACAACTCAAACAGGTCATCAAAAACACAGATGATGTGGGTGATAATTTTGCCCAAGAGGCAAGAAAAATGCACGAAGGAGAAAGCCCTGAGCGTGCCATACGCGGATCAGCAACGGTAGAGGAATATCAGTCTTTGCGCGAAGAGGGGATTGCCGTATTACCTATACCGGAATTTTTGGATGAAGATAAATTAAATTAAAAAAGCCGTCGTGATAAGACGGCTTTTAGGGATACCCCACTAACGTGCACAGGGGTTAAACGCGACTACGGTATTCGTTGGTGCGTGTATCAATTTCGATTTTGTCACCGATCTCGCAGAACATGGGGACAGAAATGGTGTAACCGGTGGCAAGACGCGCAGGCTTCATGACTTTGCCCGAGGTATCACCGCGTACTGCTGGCTCGGTGTATTCGATTTCACGAACAATGGTAGTAGGCAGCTCTAAAGAAATCGCACGGCCCTCGTAGAATACGACTTCGGCGGTCATACCGTCCTCGAGGTAGTTGAGCGCATCGCCCATGCTATCGGCTTCGATTTCATACTGGTTGTAGTCGGCGTCCATGAATACGTACATGGGGTCCGCAAAGTACGAATAAGTACATTCTTTTTTCTCAAGCAGAACGATTTCAAATTTTTCGTCAGCTTTGTGAACGGCTTCGCTGGCGCTGCCAGTAAGCAGGTTTTTGAATTTGAGTTTTACAACAGCACTGTTGCGACCCGATTTGTTGTATTCGGCACGCTGCACCACGAGCGGCTCGCTGCCCATCATTACCACGTTACCAACGCGTAATTCCTGTGCGGTTTTCATAGATATAAAAACTCCAATGAATAAAGCTCCGCACGCAATAGGCACAAGTATTGGCTAACAAAACCACCCAATGGGTGTTGTTCTTTGCTAAAGCGGAGTGGAAAAAAAGTTATTTTACCTTGTTCTGAGCAATTTGCGAACAAAAAGCCACCAATTGTCGAGCTAAATCCGTTTGTTGTGCTAAATCAGAAGCGTATTGCCGACATTGTTGCTGCCATGTTGGGTATTGATCTAAGGCCGTGTCTAGGGCTGAAGCCAGTGGCAGGCTCTGATTCCACGCCTCGATAAGCTGCTGGACGGTTGGCGTAAAAGGCGTGCGTTCTAGCCAGGCTTGGAGCTTAATTAAATGGGTGTTTTCCTCTTGAAGATAAGGTTGCCAAATAAAGGGTTTGGCGGCCCAGATCGCTCGCACAAAGGAATCTTCGCCCCGTACAATGTTCAGATCGGCCAGATCGAGTAGTTGATCAAATTGTGCCTGTGCTAAATAAGGTAGCGTATGCACTGTTAAACCTGCCGGTGCAGGCACGGTAGGGGTGGTTGCCGCGGTATATACGGTCCATGATTCTGGGCGTTGCGCCAGTGCTTGATAAAGCATGGAAATTGGCGCATTTGGATAGCTAAAAACAAAAGCAACGCGATCTGAGCGTGGGGCGGGCACGCTAATGCCCTCCCATGAGAATGGTGTAGTCTGTTGAAAGGGGCGCAGTAAGCCCCCCGTGCGTGGAGTAAAGCCTGGAAAAAAGAAATACTTATCGACCCGATTGGGCTGGGGCGAGGGCAAACCATGGACGGCTTCGACCCACTCTTCTGCACTCAGGTATTCTAAATTTACCCAGACGCTGGTGTGGAGTGGCATCTGTTCGATATAAGGGGAAGGCAGATCACAGCCAAAGCTTTCAATCACCCATTGCGCGGGGCTAAGCGTATGCGCTTGATCCCAATGACATATTGTGATGCGGTGATAGCTTTGCACCATTTTGTGGGGATTAATGAGAGGTTCAATGCGTGCAAAAGCGGCAAGGTCGTCAATAAATAAGCGTACGGGGCCATAATCAGAGAGCTGTCTGACTAAACGCCAACAAACACCAATATCGCCGTAGTTATCGACGACACGACAGAAAACATCAATGGAGTACATAGAAACTAGTGCAAAGCATCAGGGGTAAAGTGTAAATCCTCGGGTAGGTAGGGGTGTTGTAGTTCCCCTTCGGTCGTAGGAAAAGACGGCGCCTCGCAGTCATCACAGAACTCGGGGGTAAATAATCCGGCTAAAAATAAAATGGATTCTACACCTAGCTCAGTTAATAAATTTTGGATTTCTGCGGCATTATCTTGATAATGTGGGCTAGAAATATCCACTTCTTCTTTGCTAAAAATGGGCCAAACACAGCCGTATAAGATTTCTTTTTGATCTTGCACACTTAGGCCGATGCGAAACTCTTCGGTGTGATGATCCCCACAGCGAGCAATGGTTGCCGTCAGATCTTTAGGCTCTTTGTGCATGACGGTGGCCAGCCACTGCACCGCCGCTTTAAGCGCTAGCGGTCGCATGTATTTATCACTCATCCGATTATTATAAAAATACCCGTTAGGGGGCAAGTAGTGACTTTGGCAGCCAGCGAACATGGTGCTTAGAATCGTCTCACATTGTATTTGCCATTGCTCTTGTGCGCAGCGCATGGCTTGAACGGGATCAGACTGTTGTTGCCAAGCAAAAAGGGGGGAGCCTACAGGAACCGCAATTGCACTGACGATAAATTTTGTATCTGCCAATAAGTTGATACCGTCATCACGCTGGTCGATTTCGATGGTGGCAGGCTGGGCAGCTAAGGCGAGTTGTCCTAGTTGTTTACATAAGGCTTGAGTTTGTGCAAAGCTTTTGGGTAGCTGATCAAAACTAAGTAGTTGACCTAATAGCGCCACTTTTGCTTGGGGGCTTGCATAGTCTTTGACAAGACTAAGAAGTTTTTCGTGCTGAGTATGGCTTAGGATGCCTTCGGGCAACTGGTAACGTGTCCATGTGGTGATGGGAGCCGTAACAAGGAGCACATGATAGTCTTGGCCTTGATGAGAGAGAACGGTGCTCTCCGCAATGGACTCAATCAGGCTTGCTAGGATGTCGTAGAGATCAGATTGGGATGTGGTAGCGAGATAATCCAAAAGCTGTTCGAGGATAAGACTATCCACATCATTGAGTAAAAGCTGTACGGTTTGATTAAGCTGATCTTCCCAAAATTGGTCTTCTAGGCGCGATCCGGAATGATTGAGTGCTTCGATTAAGTTCAGCAAATCATGTGCTTTATGATGGAGCATAGAGGAAGAGTCGGTAGAGTCAGCCATGAAGATTCCTAACAGAACAAGCAAAACCTACAGTGTACCTGTACTACATGCTTGTGGCGATAAAAAAACCCCTTGGGGCCGAAGCAACCAAGGGGTAATCACAAAACAGAAGGAGATTATTCCACGCTGTCAGCGATTTCTTTGAATTCTTCGATTTGGTCGAAGTTCATGTAGCGATAAATGTCATCGCTGTTGGCTTGGAGAATGCCCATATCAGCCAGATATTCTTCTTTGGTGGGGATACGCCCTAAACGAGAACAAATAGCTGCCAGTTCCGCTGAACCTAAGAAAACGTTGGTATTTTTACCAAGGCGGTTAGGGAAGTTACGGGTACTGGTCGACATCACGGTAGCGCCCTCACGTACCTGGGCTTGGTTACCCATACAAAGCGAGCAGCCTGGCATTTCCATACGAGCACCGGCTACGCCTAATACCCCATAATGGCCCTCTTCGGTAAGCTGGGCTTGATCCATTTTGGTTGGGGGCGCGACCCAGAGACGGGTTGGGATATCACGCTTGCCCTCGAGCAGCTTGGAGGCGGCACGGAAGTGACCGATGTTGGTCATGCAGCTACCAATAAAGACCTCGTCAATGGGGGTACCCGCCACGTCTGAGAGGGTTTTGACGTCATCGGGGTCGTTCGGGCAGGCCACAATTGGCTCGTGGATTTCTGCAAGATCGATTTCGATAACAGCCGCATATTCGGCATCGGCATCAGGCTCAAGAAGCTGTGGGTTTTCTAGCCACTCTTCCATGGCTTTGATGCGACGGCGTAAGGTGCGCTCGTCTTGGTAGCCATTGGCAATCATCCATTTCAATAGCGTGATGTTGCTGTTGAGGTATTCGATAATTGGTTCTTTGTCTAAGCGTACCGTACATGCGGCGGCAGAGCGCTCAGCAGACGCGTCGGAAAGCTCAAAAGCCTGTTCGATTTTGAGATTGGGTAAGCCCTCGATCTCAAGAATGCGACCAGAGAAAATGTTGACCTTGCCGGCTTTTTCTACAGTGAGTAGGCCCTGTTTGATAGCGTAGTACGGAATGGCATTGACCAGATCACGTAGCGTAACGCCAGGCTGCATTTCGCCTTTAAAGCGTACTAATACGGACTCGGGCATGTCTAAGGGCATAACACCAGTTGCCGCAGCAAAAGCGACCAAGCCGGAACCAGCAGGGAAGCTAATCCCGATTGGGAAGCGGGTGTGTGAATCACCACCTGTACCTACGGTATCAGGTAGCAACATGCGGTTGAGCCAAGAGTGAATAATACCGTCACCCGGGCGTAGCGATACGCCACCACGAGTGCTAATGAACTCGGGTAGCTCATGGTGTGTTTTCACATCGATGGGCTTGGGGTACGCGGCCGTGTGACAGAAGGACTGCATCACTAAATCGGCAGAGAAGCCTAAACATGCTAGGTCTTTGAGCTCGTCGCGTGTCATTGGGCCAGTGGTGTCTTGGCTCCCTACGGTAGTCATGCGTGGCTCACAGTAAGTACCGGGGCGTACGCCTTGGCCTTCGGGTAGACCACAGGCACGACCTACCATTTTTTGCGCTAAGGTAAAGCCTTTGCCTGTATCCACAGGGGCTTGGGGCAGACGGAAGAGGTCGGTAGGACCAAGACCTAGGGCTTCACGAGCACGAGTAGTTAAACCGCGACCAATAATGAGGGGGATACGGCCACCGGCACGGACCTCGTCAAAGAGAACATCGGATTTGACTTTGAATTCGGCGATGACTTCACCGTTTTTCAAGGCTTTGCCTTCGTAAGGGCGTAATTCGATCACATCGCCCATTTCCATTTGAGACACATCCAGCTCGATGGGTAGAGCACCGGCGTCTTCCATGGTGTTATAGAAAATAGGGGCGATTTTACCGCCTAAACATACACCGCCAAAACGTTTGTTGGGTACGTAAGGAATGTCCTCACCGGTAAACCACAAGACCGAGTTGGTTGCGGATTTACGAGAGGAGCCAGTACCGACTACATCACCCACATAGGCAACAATATTGCCTTTGGCTTTAAGGGACTCGATCAGTTTGATCGGGCCGACTTTACCTGGCTCATCGGGCTCAATACCAGGGCGTGGGTTCTTAAGCATGGCAAGCGCATGCAGTGGAATATCAGGACGGCTCCAAGCATCAGGGGCGGGTGATAAATCATCGGTATTGGTTTCACCCGTGACCTTGAATACCGTAATGGTTAGGCTTTCTGGGACCTCGGGACGAGAGGTGAACCATTCACCGTCGGCCCAGCTTTGTAGAATTTCTTTGGCGTATTGGTTGCCTTGATCCGCTTTGTCTTTAACATCGTGGAAAGCATCAAACATTAATAAAGTATGTTTGAGACCCTCGGCAGCAACCGGAGCTAACTCGTCATCGTCAAGCAACTGAATGAGAGGCGAGATGTTGTAACCGCCTAGCATGGTGCCGAGTAATTCGGTAGCGCGTTTTTTATCAAATAGTGGGTTAGTTTCGGAGCCAAGAGCAACTGCCGCTAAATAGGAGGCTTTGACTTTAGCAGCATCGTCCACACCGGCAGGAACACGATGTGTGAGGAGCTCAAGTAAGAAGTCTTCTTCGCCCGCAGGAGGGTTTTTGATGAGCTCGATTAAATCAGCGGTTTGTTGCGCAGTAAGAGGAAGCGCAGGGATGCCTAACGCAGCGCGTTCGGCAACGTGTTGGCGGTAAGTTTCCAGCATGTTGCAGGCCTATTTAGGTAAGTTGAATAAACGAAGCGATAGTGCTTGCCCTTATTGTAAGAGTAACTGTAGGGCGGCGCAACAGTCTTATATAAGACATAAGACTTATTGGGCTAACAGTGATTGATATTCTGGGTGACGCTGAAAATACGTTGCCGTATAACTACATACGGGGTTGATCTTAAGTTCATTGTTTCTGGCAAAGGCAAAAGCGGCTTCGGTTAGTTGCCCGGCGATACCTCGTCCACCTAAGGCTTTGGGGACGATGGTGTGGGTAATGGCCATAATATTATCTTGAATTTGATAATCGAGATGGCAAAGCAGTTGGTTTTCGTGGTATTCGAAACGGGAGGCCTCGGTATTATGCTGAATATCAAGTTTCATAAGCACACCTTAGAAAATGGCGGCCAGGCCGCCGTAGCGTTATCGTTGATGTAAAGGCGTAAAAGCACGTGGCTCAGGGCCGGTATAATTAGCGGTAGGTCGGATGATTTTACCGTCAGCGCGCTGCTCTAGAATATGCGCTGCCCAGCCCGCTGTCCGTGCTATCACAAAAAGTGGGGTAAACATAGAGGTCGGCACCCCCATACGATGGTAAGCGACGGCAGCATACCAGTCGAGGTTAGGGAACATCTTTTTCTCATTCCACATTAGCTGCTCAATGCGCTCAGCAATTTCAAAAAGCGTCATGTTTTGGGATTTGCTCGAAAGCGATTGGGCAACCTCTTTGATTACCTGATTGCGTGGGTCTGATACGGTATAAACTGGGTGCCCAAAACCAATAATGACTTCTTTGTTTTGTACACGAGCGCGGATATCGTTTTCTGCCTCGTCGGCGCTGTCGTAACGCTGTTGGATTTCAAGCGCGACCTCGTTGGCTCCCCCATGTTTGGGGCCACGTAATGCGCCAATAGCACCCGCAATAGCGGAATACATATCTGAGCCTGTGCCTGTGATGACACGGCTGGTAAAGGTAGAGGCATTAAACTCGTGCTCTGCGTAAAGGTTCATGGAAACATTCATGGCATGAACCCACTCTTTGCTTGGGGTTTTTTGATGCAGTAAATGTAAAAAGTGTTCTGCCATGCTG
The DNA here is from genome assembly GCA_012518715.1 of Alcaligenaceae bacterium. Classification (GTDB taxonomy): domain Bacteria; phylum Pseudomonadota; class Gammaproteobacteria; order Burkholderiales; family Burkholderiaceae_B; genus Paenalcaligenes; species Paenalcaligenes hermetiae. The sequence goes on from JAAYRP010000162.1 coordinate 11,630, forward strand.
TCATCATCGGTTTGCACGTCGATCATTTCACCGCGATGACTGTAGTGGTACCAATATAAAAGAGCGGACCCTAATGAAGCCAGAAGACGGTCGGCAATATCGCGAGCCTCAGCAACGGGTTGGGATTCTTTTTCTGGGAGTACGCAACCTAAAACCGACACGGCCGTACGTAAAACATCCATTGGGTGACTTGCCGCGGGTAGGTATTCGAGCACTCGTTGTAAGTCGTTGGGTAAACCACGTAGGCTGGCTAGCTTTTGTTTATAAAGGGTTAGTTCGCTGGGGGTGGGGAGTTTGCCATAAATCAGCAGATAGGCAATTTCTTCAAATTCGCAGCTGGGAGCAAGCTCTAAAATATCGTATCCGCGATAAAACAGTGCATTGCCACTAGAGCCCACAGCACTAAGTGCCGTATTGCCGGCTACGATACCGGACAAGGCAACGGATTTTTTAGGGCGGGGGGTCGTTTCTGTTGTCATTGTCTCTCCTCCTGATAGAGATAATTAATCGATATCTCGTTTTATGCTATAGAAAAAATGGATATAAAAAAAGCCCGAATTAATCGGGCTTTAGTTGTAGCATTAAGCGAGCAAGTCTTTAATGCCGTCGCGTTCTTCTAAAAGCTCGTTGAGTGTATGATCCATGCGCTCACGAGAGAAATCATCGATCTCTAGTCCTTCGACGAGCTTGTATTCGCCATTTTCAGTGGTTACGGGGAAGCCATAAATAATGCCTTCGGGGATGCCGTAGGAGCCATCAGAGGGAACACCCATGGTCACCCATTTGCCATTTGAACCTAAAACCCAATCACGGATGTGATCAATGGCGGCGTTAGCTGCTGATGCGGCAGAGGATAAACCGCGCGCTTCAATGATGGCAGCACCACGCTTACCCACCGTTGGGATAAAGGTGTCTTTGTTCCACGCCTCGTCATTGATTTTGTCTTTGAGGCTTTGGCCATTAACCGTAGCAAAACGGATGTCAGGATACATGGTGGGGGAGTGGTTACCCCAAACAATGAGGTTCTCGATATCCGCGACGGCGACCTTAGCTTTGTCCGCCAGCTGAGACAACGCACGGTTGTGGTCTAGGCGTAGCATAGCGGTAAAGTTTTTCGCCGGTAAATCCGGAGCGGATTTCATGGCGATGTAAGCGTTTGTGTTGGCAGGGTTACCTACCACTAGTACTTTTACATCACGGCTGGCGACGTCGTTGAGTGCCTTGCCTTGCTCGGTAAAGATCTTGGCGTTAACGGTTAGCAGGTCTTTGCGCTCCATACCTGGACCGCGTGGACGGGCGCCGACTAATAGGGCAATGTCCGCATCTTTAAATGCTTCGCGTGGATCGCTGTGTGCTGTCATGCCCTGCAGTAAGGGGAAAGCACAATCGTCGAGTTCCATCATGACACCCTGTAAGGCTTTTTGTGCTTTTTCATCAGGGATTTCAAGAAGTTGTAAGATAACAGGCTGATCTTTGCCTAGCATTTCGCCGGAGGCGATACGGAATAAAAGTGCGTAACCGATTTGGCCAGCGGCGCCAGTAACGGCAACGCGCATTGCGGGTTTGCTCATGAGTGTTGACTCCAAATAGTTGGAAAACAGGGTACTGCTATAGCATCGAGTGTAATGCTTTTTGAACCCTAGACCAAACTCAATTATACGTCAAACCTCTTATATCTTATATAAGACACAAGAGTGTTAGACAGAATGGACTTTGCGTGTCAAAATAACGGATATTCTTTTTCTAATTTGCCAGGGTCTGCCTTTATTCAGATGCTTGGCCTCTCATATCGACTATGTCTGAATCTAACTCAGTCAATGTAACAAATTCTGAGCGCGGCACGGCGTATAGTCCGCTTTATCAGCAGATTAAAGCGCTGCTGCTTAAAAGCTTAGATCAGGGCGAATGGAAACCCGGCGAGGCCATTCCGAGCGAACTGGATCTGGCAGCGCGCTTTCAGGTCAGCCAAGGTACTGTGCGCAAAGCCATCGATGAGCTTGCCGCCGAAAATTTGTTAATACGTCGTCAGGGCAAAGGCACGTTTGTCTCCACACACAACGAGGCCAAGGTTCGATACCGTTTTTTACGCTTGACGCCCGATGACGGGCATCAACCAACGACCCGTAGCGAAATCATTGGCTGCTATCGAGTCAAAGCCCCCGCTAAGATCGCCGCTTTGTTGGCGTTACGCCCTGTGGACACCGTGATTAACATTCAGCGTGTTTTATCGTTTGATGATAAGCCCACTATTCTGGATAACATTTGGTTGCCTGCACAGGTATTTAAGGGCATGACTACCGAGGCTGTTATGCAGAATCGAGAGCCACTTTATGCGTGGTTCGAGGGTCAGTTTGGGGTCAGTATGTTGCGTGCAGATGAAAGCATTCGTGCCGTAGCGGCTACAGAAGAATCCGCGCAACGGTTACAGGTTTCTGTGGGTTCACCCCTGTTACAGGTGGAAAGGGTTGCTTATACTTATGGGGAGCGACCCATGGAGGTTCGCCAAGGCTTGTATATTACCAGCCATTTCCATTATAGAAATAGCCTAAACTAAAGGGTCAGCTCATGGATTGGTTTTGCTGATTATCAGCAGACGTAGTTCTGAGCATTTAATTTGTTGTAATACTGTTTTATTTTTAACTTCGAGGCCATCATGTCTGATACCGCCCAAAAGCAGCGTCCGCAGTATCGCAATGTCAGCGTGCCGCAGATATTGTCATACCGTATGCCACTGGCTGCTAGAACGTCGATCTTGCATCGAATCAGTGGTGCTTTGTTATTTTTAAGCTTACCCGTCATTATTTTACCGTTGCTGGCAATGAGCCTAAGCTCCGAGGCGGGCTTTGCCGCATTGAGCAATGTGTTTGGTAGCCCGATCATGAAGCTCATTGTGTTGGCGCTGGTTTGGGGCTATCTCCACCATTTCTGTGCAGGCATTCGTTATTTAGCCCTAGATTTAGGCAAAGGTAACGATAAATACACCGCAAATAAAACCGCGGCATCGGTATTAGTTGTGAGCTTGGCATTAACTGTCGTATTTGCACTTAAATTGTTCGGAGTATTCTAATGGCTCAAGAACGTATTGGAACAAAACGTTTAGTAGTTGGTGCGCACTACGGCACAATCGATTTTATTGCCCAGCGTCTGACTGCTGTAATTATGATTCTCTATACCCTAGTGTTGCTAGTAGGGGTGCTGTTTACCTCTGAGCTCAACTACGAGGGGTGGCGTAATCTGTTTGCTTTTAAGTGGTTTGGTGTCTTTCCTGCGGGCCAGCTACTCGCCACATTATTCTTTATGTCCTTAGCGTGGCATGCCTGGATTGGTGTGCGCGATATTTGGATGGACTACATTAAGCCAACTGGCATTCGTCTTGCACTACAAGCCTTTACGGTCTTGTGGTTAGTTGGTTCTATTGTTTATTTTGCACAAATTATCTGGAGCCTGTAACCGTGGCTGCTATTAAAACTTCTTTACCACGCCGCCAGTTTGATGTGGTGGTAGTTGGCGCCGGCGGTGCCGGTATGCGTTGTTCCCTACAATTAGCCGAAGCGGGCTTGTCTGTAGCGGTCTTATCTAAAGTCTTTCCTACGCGTTCTCATACTGTAGCTGCCCAAGGCGGTGTTAGTGCTGCACTTGGTAACATGAGCGAGGACCACTGGTATTGGCATATGTACGATACCGTCAAAGGTTCTGACTGGTTAGGCGACCAAGACGCGATTGAGTTCATGTGTCGCGAGGCACCACATGCTGTGTATGAGCTAGAGCACTTTGGGATGCCTTTTGACCGTAACCCCGACGGTACGATCTATCAGCGTCCATTTGGTGGACATACAGCTAACCAAGGTGAAAAACCTGTACAGCGTGCCTGTGCCGCTGCTGACCGTACTGGGCATGCGATGTTACACACGCTTTACCAGCGTAACGTAGCGGCTCGTACTAACTTCTTTGTTGAGTGGATGGCACTAGACCTATTGCGCAACGAAGAAGGGGATGTGCTTGGGGTAACCGCCCTCGAGATGGAGACGGGTGAAGTTTACGTGCTTGAGGCCAAGCGTACGGTATTAGCTACAGGTGGAGCAGGGCGCATTTGGGCGGCTTCGACAAACGCCTTTATTAACACCGGCGATGGCTTAGGTATGGCAGCCCGTGCAGGTATTCCTTTACAAGACATGGAGTTCTGGCAGTTCCACCCCACTGGGGTTGCGGGCGCTGGGGTTCTTATCACTGAAGGGGTCCGAGGCGAAGGCGGTATTCTTTTAAATAAAGACGGTGAGCGTTTCATGGAGCGCTATGCACCAAACCTAAAAGACTTGGCGCCACGTGACTTTGTGTCTCGCTCTATGGACCAAGAAATTAAAGAAGGGCGTGGTTGTGGACCAGATGGTAGCTATGTTGTCTTGAAGCTAGACCATTTAGGTGCGGAAACCATTAACAAGCGCTTACCTTCTATTCGTGAAATTGCTATTAAGTTTGCGAACGTGGATCCGATTAAAGATCCGATCCCAGTGGTACCGACCATTCACTATCAGATGGGTGGTATTCCCACTAACTACTATGGTCAGGTCACTACCTTAGACGCCGAAGGCAACACGCAAATCGTGAAAAACCTTTACGCTGTGGGCGAGTGCGCGGCTACAAACGTCCACGGGGCAAACCGTTTAGGTACGAACTCCTTGCTCGACTTGATTGTCTTTGGTCGTGCGGCAGGTAATCACATTGTTGAGTCGCGTCCTGATAACGAGCACGCGCACCAAGACATTCCTGAGTGGTCGATTGAGCAGTCGATGGACCGTGTCAACCGCTTAGAATCCCGCACTTCAGGACAGCGTTCCCAAGAGGTTGCAGAAAAGATTCGTCAAACCATGCAAGCTCACTGTGGGGTGTTCCGTACATTGGATCTCTTGAAAAAAGGCGAAGAGCTGATCGAAGGCTTGGTTCCCGAGGTAGATGAAATTTACTTCCAAGACAAATCCAAAATCTTTAACACCGCTCGAGTGGAGGCACTAGAGGTCGCTAACATGATTGAAGTGGCACGTGCTACGACAAAATCGGCAGCGAACCGTACAGAAAGCCGTGGTGCGCATGCACTAAACGACTATCCAGAGCGTGATGATGAGAACTGGTTGAAGCACTCGGTGTGGTTCTCCGAAGGCAGCACTTTGCGTTACAAGCCCGTACAAATGCAGCCTATCTCCGCTAAATCTATCGCTCCACAGCCACGCACTTTCTAAGCAGGTATTACGATGAGCAAACGTATTGTTAAATTTGAAATTTATCGCTACGACCCCGATAAGGATGAGCGTCCTTATATGCAAAAGCTCGAGGTCGAGCTTGAGCCCAACGATAAAATGTTGTTGGATGCTATTGTTCGCATCAAAAACACCGTAGACGATAGTATTTCTATTCGTCGCTCTTGCCGCGAGGGCGTATGTGGCTCGGATGCGATGAATATCAATGGTAAAAACGGCCTGGCCTGTACCACTAACTTAAATGACTTAAAACAACCCATCGTTTTACGTCCATTACCCGGTCTGCCTGTTATTCGTGATTTGATCGTTGATATGACGCATTTCTTTGATCAGTATCATTCGGTTAAACCGTATCTGATCAATGACACACCACCGCCAGAGAAAGAGCGTTTACAAACCCCTGAAGCCCGCGAGGAGCTAAATGGTTTGTACGAGTGCATTTTGTGCGCGTGCTGCTCGACCTCCTGCCCCTCTTTCTGGTGGAACCCAGACAAGTTCGTCGGTCCTGCCGGTTTATTACAGGCGTATCGCTTTATTGCGGACTCACGTGATGAGGCCACGGGCGAGCGTTTGGATAACCTAGAGGATCCGTACCGACTTTTCCGCTGTCATACCATTATGAACTGTACTGATGTCTGTCCTAAAGGGTTAAACCCTTCTCATGCCATCGGTAAGATCAAGGAAATGTTGGTACGTCGTACTGTTTAAAGGTTGGAAATGAGAACGTTAACGCAGTTAGAACGTGCGCGCTTGCGTTGGCGCGCACGCCGAGGCTTACTAGAAAACGACTTAATTATCACGCGGTTTTTAGATAAATACGAAGCGGAGCTAACTGACGTTGACGTCGCCGCTTTAGATCGCCTGTTTTTAATGGGCGATCATGATCTTTTGGATGTGTTGTTAGCCCGTTCTGAGCCACAGGGCGAGTACGACAGCCCCGATATTCATCGTTTGGTCGCAATTATGCGATCGCTATGATTTTTAAGGAAAAGCAAAATGGAACTGTCAGATAAAAAAGCGACTTTGTCGTTTTCCGACGATACCCCAGCAATAGAGCTTCCTGTATATAAAGGAACCATTGGCCCAGATGTGATTGATATCCGTAAACTATACGGTCAAACCGGTATGTTTACTTATGATCCGGGTTTTATGGCAACGGCATCCACTGAGTCCGCTATTACCTATATTGATGGTGATAAAGGCCAGTTGCTTTATCGTGGTTACCCTATCGATGAGCTTGCTAAAAACTGCGATTTTCTCGAGGTTAGCTACTTGATTTTAAATGGCGAGCTACCTACACCAGAGCAAAAACAAGAATTTGATAATTTGGTGATGCAGCACACCATGGTTAAAGAGCAAATGCATAGTTTTATGCGCGGATTCCGTGCAGATGCTCACCCCATGGCGATTTTGACGGGTATGGTTGGGGGGATGTCTGCTTTCTATCATGACTCCACCGATATTACGAACCCAGAGCATCGTCGCATTTCAGCGATTCGCTTGATCGCCAAAATGCCAACACTTGTAGCAATGGCTTATAAGCATGGCATTGGTCAGCCTTTTATGTACCCCAAAAACGACTTGTCGTACACAGGCAACTTTTTGCGAATGATGTTTGGTACACCTTGCGAAGATTACAAGGTTAACGAAGTGGTTGAGCGCGCTTTAGACCGTATCTTCATTTTGCATGCGGATCATGAGCAAAACGCTTCCACATCTACCGTTCGTTTATGTGGTTCTTCTGGCACAAACCCCTATGCGGCGGTTTCTGCTGGGATTGCATGTTTGTGGGGCCCTGCACACGGTGGTGCCAACGAAGCTTGCTTGAATATGCTTGAAGACATTCAAGCCAACGGCGGGGTAGAAAAAGTGGGCGAGTTCATGGAAAAGGTGAAAGACAAAACCTCTGGCGTGCGCTTGATGGGTTTTGGTCACCGTGTCTATAAAAACTATGACCCTCGCGCTAAGCTGATGCAAGAAACATGTAAAGAGGTACTCGAGGCTTTAGGTCTAGAGAATGATCCTTTATTTAAACTTGCTATGGAACTAGAGCGTATTGCTCTCGAGGATCCTTACTTTGTAGAGCGTAAACTCTATCCAAACGTTGACTTCTACTCCGGTATTGTGCAGCGTGCAATCGGTATTCCAACCGAACTATTTACCGGTATTTTTGCCCTAGCACGTACGGTGGGTTGGATTGCACAGTGGGATGAGATGATTTCTGATCCTAACTACAAAATTGGTCGTCCACGCCAGCTCTACACTGGTTACACCGAGCGCCATATCTAATATTATTAGATGTATAGTAAACCCACCA
>JAAYRP010000163.1 GCA_012518715.1 Alcaligenaceae bacterium
CGCATTTGCTGAAGCTGCTCAACCAGAGTCACCGTATAGCTGGGATAAGGATATGGCTGAAAAGCAATGCGCTGATCTTGCCAGGCAGGATGCTGGATAATACCTTGTTGCTCATACTGTTGTTGTTCTTGTGACTGCGGTGCTAAGACCTTGCGTAGTGTGGCTTCTGTATGTGGGGTGTAGCGGTGTTTGGCTGTGGTAGCTAGTAGACGGGCAGTTTCTTCACGGTGAGTCAGAATCCAGTGCTGGGCTTTAACCAGAGCGTTCACGACTTTTTGTGACCATTCTGGCCGTTGATGTAGGTCTTGTTCTTGCATGGCGACCACACAGCAGGCGTGGTTTTTCCAAACATCCCCAGTAAAACGCAAAATCTTGCCTACGCCAAGTAACTCTGCTTGTGCATTAAATGGCTCGGCCACAATAAAGCCTGCAATTTGTTTGGCTGCAAGAGCCGGTATCATATCCGAGGGTGCCATCACCACAAGACGAACCTGATTGTTAGTAAGTGGCGCGCGCCCAGACAGTACAACTTCTAAGTGATGTTGGCGTAATAAATGCTGTAGCACCACATTATGTATGGAGTAGGTAAAAGGAATGGCAACCGTTTTACCCCCTAGTTCCGTGATTGATTGAATAGTTGGTGCAACGGTTAACGCCGAGCCACTCATATGATTCCAAGCAACCACTTTTAAGGGAGCGCGGCTTCCATAGCGAGCCCAAATGGTCATCGGAGAAAGTAAATGAACCACATTGACTTGGCCGGCTAAAAAAGCTTCAAGCAGTTGCGCCCAACTACGAAGCATCACAGGCGGGGCGACTTCTAGGCCTTCGGCTTCATAGAAACCTAAAGCATGTGCAACCAATAATGGGGTGGCATCAGTAATAGGCAAATAGCCAATACGCAGGACATCATCTTTAGTTTGAGCGTGTAAACCTGACCATGGTGTAAACAGGTTACTTGTAGAGAATAAGGCCGCTAGTTTGAGCAGGTCACGGCGGCGGTGTCGAGTACTGAATGACATTTAAGCGGCCTCCTTATGGGCTAAGCGTAAATGGTGATGAAGATGACTCTGAAGTTGTTGGCGTAATGTTGGGTTGTGTTTGGTGGATGTTGAAATGGTCCAAGATGGAAGTGGGTCGGTTGCCTTAGGTAAAATCATAATGATGCGTTGGGCAAGGGTAATGGCCTCTTGCAGATCATGAGTAACGACCACGATGGTGGTGCTGGTTTGAGCATGGATTGTTAGGAGTAACTGTTGCATTTCTTGGCGTGTGGCCTGGTCGAGCGCACTAAAAGGCTCGTCGAGCAAAAGCAATCGAGGTTGACGCACTAAGCAACGCGCCAAGGCGACACGTTGTGCCATGCCACCAGATAGTTGATGAGGGTAGAGGTGTTGAGCAGCTTGTAGCCCAACGAGCTCTAGCGCATGCTGTATGGCTTGCTGCCGTTGCGCGCGCGGTGGCTTTTCTTGATTTTTGAGTTTGAAAACAAAGCCAACATTGTCTGCCACAGTTAGCCAAGGCAATAATGTTGGATCTTGGAACATCATGGCAATATCAGAGCGGGGGCGTTGTAGTAATTGTTGGTCAAAGTAGATTCTCCCTTCATTAAGGGGTTGTAAACCAGCCAGGCAAGCTAAAAGGCTGGACTTACCTGCCCCACTTGGCCCGACCAAAGCGACGATTTCATGGGCAGAGATATGTAAATTTAACTGCTTAAAAAGTGGGCGCGACCCATAGTGCAGTCTAATATGTTCCGCTCTAATTAACATGATTTATGCCGTAGCAAAGGTAAAAGGGGTTTGTAGCTGTTGCCGCAGCTGTTGTACGGTGGGAGATACCAGTGGCAAAAATAAGGCTTCTCGAACACGGCGTAGCGTGTGTTCGCGCTTGCCTTGAAGATAGCTGGCGCCACCTTCGGTATACAGCTCTAATAAGCAGGCTTCTTGACATAAACGCGCGATTTCAATGCGTAACGCGAATAGCTCTGTAGGCTGCTGTAGAAACACACCGTTTAGACAGCCGGTAATAATGTGGCTTTGGGTAGTAACAAGCTTATGTTGTAGATCTTGGGCCTGAGTAGCGTGAGCCGTATTTAAACGTGGGTGTGCAAGCACTTGCTCTAGGCTTTGTAAGGCGACTCCCGTGGATAACGCACACTGGAAAGCTAAAAAAGGAGGACGCACTTGCTGAATAAATTCGGCCGCTTGGTCTGCGAGCAGGCGGTCTGTGCCAACGTGGCAGGATTGGATGTGTATGCTTGCTGTATTACTACCCTGTAAGCAATGTAAATCTAAATCGGCTTGACGGTGTAGCCCTTTATCATCACTTTGCAATAGGAAAATAGCAGGGGCTTGCTGGGGACGTTGTGCCGCTACGGCGACCACAAAGCCATCGTTATCGACATTGCTTACCCAAGGTAAAAAGCCATTGAGCTCCCAACCATCAGCTGTTGGTGTCGCATGGACTTGTAGGTCTTCTACACCACTTAAAAACTTAATTGCGTTAGATAACCCAGTGGCTCCAGTTAATTGACCTGATAATAGTTCAGGTAGATATTGAGCTGTGGCTGGGCGACTAGGGTCTAAGAGTAAGTAGCTGATAAAGCAGCGCTGTGCCCAATAAGCAAAAGCAGCGCTTAAGGAATATTTTGCCACGGCGGTGATGGCCCACACTGCTTCTGCAAAATCGCTATGAGCTTGCCCGCCATAAGTGGCGGGTACTCCTAAGCCAAACAAATGGTGTTCAGCGAGCTTAGGAATAACGAGTGAAGCGTGATGATTGGATTGGTCGAGTGGCAAAGCATGTGCAGTAAGCCATTGTGCTAACTCGGGATTTAGTTGGTATGCCATGCGTAGTCCTCGAGTTGGCTGTTTAGCGGGGTGTGCGCTAAGTTATTGGCAAAATTACATATTGTTGCTAAACCTACTCCCGTGATGATTTCTAGTGCTTGCTGCGGACCATAGCCCTCGTCATAGAAAGCGTTGAGCACAGGGTCGCTGACTTTGGCGCGCGTGAGAATGATCTGTTCAGTGAATAAAGCCACAGCACGTAGACGGGGGTCGTTGATATCAGCAAAGCGGCGCTCGCGTAAGGCTTGAATATCTATTGGATCTAGCTTGGCTTTGTGCGTAGCAAGAGAGGTATGACCAGCGACACAAAATGTACAACCATGGGTGGTGCCCGCTACGAGCTGTACGACTTCTCGCTCTGCTAAAGACAAGGAAGCTTTGGCGTTTAAGGCAGAAAGGTCTTGGTAGGCTTGCAGGGCCACCGGAGCATTAGCGAGCACAGCGAGTAAATTTGATAAAAAGCCACTGCTATTAATGGCTTTTTCTAGGTTAGGCTGGATGGACGCATCGGCTTGTTCTAGCGTTAAAAGAGGAAGACGGGACATATCAACACCTGTTAGCTAAATAAGAAATATGTATAAATTGTGCTTTCTTGAGACCTAGCTAACAATGTGAGAGCGACGCAGTTTTTCATGTTTTTGTGTCAACGGATTGCTATTTGCTTATGCGCTCGAACGATATAAACTTATTTTCTTATTCCCATCGATATCAGATATTACTACCGCTGTTGCAAGCCCAAAGTCATGTTTTTTATACAGGTGAGCATTGCGGGGATTGGCACTCTAGTCCTGCGGATGCGACACGCTGTGTTTTCCATTTGGTGATGACCGGGCAGTGTCGGTTACATGAGCCCGATCAACCCGAGGTTGTACTTCGAGATGGGCATGTTGTACTGTATTTGCAGCCACGATGGCATCAGTTACGAGGGCATGCGGGGCAGAATGCCCATATGGTATGTGGCTATGTGGATTTTAAATGGCCATTGAGCCGATATGTATTGCAGCAACTCCCGTCGCGAGTTATTTGTAGCGCGGAGCAAGAGCCAGCTTTACGTCACTTATTGGCGCTTATTCAGCTTGAGCAGCCGATGGCGGATACGTATATGCTCCAGCAGCTGTGTGATGTGTTATTAAGTTATATCCTTAGGCGCGAGCTATGCCAGCCTGTTGATGCCTTAAGCTATGGCTTGTTGAGTTTGGCTCAAGACCCGACATATGGGGTGGTACTGGATGCCGTATGGCAGCAACCGGAGCATACTTGGCATGGGGAACAGCTTGCTCGGTTAGTTCATAGCTCCAAGGCGAGTTTTTATCGGCGCTTTAAGCGACTAACTGGCTTATCACCAACCCAGTTTGTAACGATGGTACGCTTATTTTGGGCAAAGCAGTATTTAGCAGAAGAGCTAAGTATCGAGGCCGTAGCAGAAAAAGTAGGATATAGCTCTGCATCGGCATTAAGCCATGCTTTTAGGCGTGAGTTTGGTATTAATCCAGCACAATGGCGTTTACAAAGTCAGAGGGGGGCTGAAAAAGAGGTTTAGCGTAAAACAATTTTGTGATTTTACGAATTTTGTATACAAAA
>JAAYRP010000164.1 GCA_012518715.1 Alcaligenaceae bacterium
CCTCGGTAGGTAGCTTTGCGGCTTTAGTCACTGTTACCTGGGTTTGCTTTTGTATAGGACGAACAGGAACCGTATCCGGTTCAGGCATAACGTTCGCCGGAGTTGGGTCTGGATCATCAAAAATAGGATGCTTATAAGGACGAGAAGGCGGATCGGTCTCCAAAGAAGCCGCTTGGCTCGTTGCCCCCCCACCCAAAGTTGGCTCAGCACGTGTCTGGATTTCCGTAGCAGTTAATACAGGCTCCATACGCTCTGACGTTTCTGTTTGCTCTGGCTTATGCTTGGCTAGCAAGCTTTTTTTGCGGTTAGCGCTATTTTCCTGCCCAACCCGACGGTCTTCCCATGTGGCCTTTTGACGCATGAGCCAGAAAAAAGCCTGCTCTACCCAGCTACCGATTGTCTCGGCAACATTTAACCAAGAAAAACGGAAGAACCAGCTCGCACCAATACATAGAGCCAAAAGCAGCACAATAATACCGCCGGCCATCCCTAGGTACAAAATCAGGAAATGAGCGAGTAACTGCCCAACCTGGCCACCCGGCCCTGCCGGTAGATCTAAACCTATGCGACTTTGCAAGGCCTCAAAGCCTATTGCACCGATCAATAGCAAAACAAAGCCCACCCCAAGCTCCCACGGCACGCGCGGTAGGGGTTCTTGAATTTTTGCACTAGGCATTACAATAGAGGTAATACGATAAAAGCCAACGATTAACCGTTGAACCAATAGTGCTACCCACAACCAGGTGCTATAGCCGAACAGATAATACAGAATGTCGGATACATAAGCACCCAGCTTGCCGCCTTGGTTATGGATACTGCCTGCGTGTAAAGATTGCGACCATGCCGGATCGGAACTATTCCACGTAAACAGAACCAAAGATAACCAAGTAGCAAGCAATAAAAACACCACCCAACGCGCTTCGCGCATTAGGGTGCTCAGTCGTTGTTGCCAAATAGACGGCCCATTACGGACGTTTTTTGCAGATCGGTTTGAAGTTACAGGTATTCTAGCCATGACTCATTATAATTGGCTGGTCATTGATTTTTGGGAAATATAAATATGTCTACTGTTAAGCACGCTAAAGTTTTAATCCTCGGCTCTGGCCCTGCTGGGTATACGGCAGCCATCTATGCTGCTCGCGCTAATTTAAATCCGGTTTTAATTACCGGTCTAGAACAAGGTGGGCAGCTAATGACAACCACCGATGTAGAAAACTGGCCAGCCGATGCAAACGGTGTTACAGGCCCAGATCTCATGGCTCGCTTCCAAGCCCATGCGGAACGCTTTGAAACTGAGCTCATCGTAGATCAAATTGTATCGGTAGATTTAAAGCAGCGTCCATTTACTTTACAGGGTGACAGTGGCAACACATACACATGTGACTCACTGATTATATGTACAGGTGCCTCAGCCATGTACCTTGGCTTGCCTTCAGAACAAGAATTTATGGGTCGGGGCGTGTCTGGCTGTGCCACCTGCGACGGTTTTTTCTATAAAAACCAAGACGTTATCGTCGTTGGTGGTGGAAACACAGCCGTTGAAGAAGCATTGTACCTGTCCAACATTTGTAAAACCGTAACATTAGTTCACCGTCGCGATACCTTCCGTTCCGAGCCCATCTTAACCGACAAGCTCATGGATCGTGTTGAAAACGGCAATATTAAACTGAAACTGTTCTACGAGCTGGATGAAGTCTTAGGCGATGCTTCGGGTGTAACAGGAGTGCGTTTGCGCAACAATCAGGACAATACCACCGAAGAGCTTGATGTCATGGGTGTGTTTATTGCTATCGGTCATCACCCCAATACCGAGCTTTTCAAAGACCAGCTAGAAATGGATAATGGTTATATTATCACTCGCAATGGGCGCGAGGGTTTAGCCACCATGACGTCTGTTCCCGGCGTTTTTGCAGCTGGCGATGTTCAAGATACCATTTACCGTCAGGCTATTACCAGTGCGGGCACCGGTTGTATGGCCGCTTTAGATGCACAGCGTTGGTTAGAGAGTGAAGGCAAATAAATCCCCCTCCTTTAAGCAGCTTAAGCAGCTTAAAACCTTGCGCAAACAATTGCGCGCTCAACCCTCTGCACCGCCAAGGGAAGAGTGCGCTCGTCTCGCCCCAACGGGCGAGACTTTTGCGTCCATGCAGTCCCCTAAACCCTCTAGCTCTCCACTACAAGCCGAGGATCAGGCCTTATTTCGACAAGCAGTCAAAGGGGTAATACCACTTAAAGCCACCCCTCGTCATCATCCTCGCCCTGCCACCTCCAAGCCCTACAACGCCGAAAAGCGCCAACGACAGCAGCATGCGATGGGACAAAGCCACTTAACCGCTTTACACGCCACCTCTGATTTTTATGACCCTTGGGATAGCGCAACCACGCCTCTTGCCGAATACCTGAACCCTATTTGTGGCACAGATGTATTACGGCATCTTAAAAAAGGGCGCTGGCCAATTCAAAATAGTATTGATCTACACGGTGCCACGGTAGATCGAGCTCGTATTCGTTTAGATTATTTTTTACAACATAGTCTAGCTGAACAGTTCCGATGCGTACGTATTGTGCACGGAAAAGGCTATGGCTCTAAACAAGCTGCCCCAATTCTACCCACCACGGTAAGACGTTGGCTTAGTCAATTGGACTTTGTGCTTGCTTTTACTAACTGCGAACCACACGAAGGAGGAAGCGGCGCA
>JAAYRP010000165.1 GCA_012518715.1 Alcaligenaceae bacterium
ACGAACTCTATGGCGCGCGGGTATTTATAGGGAGCGGCATTTTGTTTAACAAAATCTTGCAGCTCTTTAATTAATACTTCGCTTGGTTCTGCTTCGTCTTTTAGTACGATAAAAGCTTTTAGGATTTGGCCACGAACCTCATCAGGGATACCGATCACACCGCATTCAGCTACTGCAGGGTGTTTGAGCAAACAGTCTTCAACCTCTGGACCGGCAATGTTATACCCAGATGAAATAATCATATCGTCATTGCGAGCTTGATAATATAAATAGCCATCATCGTCCATAATGAATGTATCGCCGGGTAAATTCCATCCCCCTTGGACAAACTGTGTTTGACGAGGGTCGCTCAGGTATCGACAGCCCGTAGGGCCGCGTACTGCCAGACGGCCGACGGTACCGTTAGGAACAGGTTGCAGCTGATCATCCACGACCTGAGCCTCAAAACCAGGCACAACTTGTCCAATGGCTCCCGGGCGCACGTCTTCGGGACGACTAGAGACATAAACATGAATCATTTCGGTGCCGCCTATGCCATCGATCATCTCGATCCCTGTTGCTTTTTTCCATAACTCTCGCGTAGCCTGTGGTAAGGCTTCACCCGCTGAGACTGTGCTGTGCAGACTTTTTAGGGAAAAGTTTTGAACAAGTCCTGCCATTTGGCGATAGAACGTGGGGGCGGTAAACGTCATTGTGACCTGAAAGCGATCGATGTACTCCAGCATCGTGCGCGGGTTTAGGCTTTCTGCTAGTACAGCGCTGGCTCCTGCGCGTAAAGGAAAGCAGAGCAAACCACCTAATCCAAAAGTAAAAGCTAAAGGTGGGGTACCACAAACTTTATCTTGTGGCTGTAAGCGTAAAATATGCTTGGCAAAAGTGTCACACATGATTAAGACATCACGGTGAAAGTGCATACAGCCTTTTGGCTGACCGGTGGTACCGCTGGTAAAAGCGATGAGGCACACATCATCTGCCGCCGTATCACAGGCGGAGAAATCCGTAGGTTTAGTTTTAGCCAGCTGTTCCAGACTTTGTGCTTGGTCCGAGTTAAAAAACATAGCCGTTTGCAAAAAAGGGCTGTAATGAGGGTGCTCTGGATCCATGCAGTAGTTTAGCTCCTCGGCTAAGCGCTGGTCGCACACGACAGCTTGCACTTCGGCTTTATCTAAAATGGTTTTAAGTTCTACGGCACGCAATAAGGGCATGGTGGGTACGGTGACCAGGCCCGCTTTAAGTGCGGCGAGCCAGCTCGCTGCCATCATCAGGTTGTTGGGACCACGTAATAAAATACGATTACCGCTGACTAACCCCATGTCCTCGACAAAAACATGAGCAATTTGATTACTTAGCTGATCGAGCTCTCGATAGGTGACGTGCTTTTTTTCATTATTCTCCAGCCACTCTAAAGCGATATGGTCGCCAAAGCCATTATGCACTTGTTGACTCAGGAGCTCGACGGCCGCATTGAGTCGTTTTGGGTAGGCAATGTCTGGGTTGTTGTCCAGTAATAAAACAGGCCATTGATCTAAGGGCGGTAAATGATTGCGTGCAAATTGGTCTACGAGCCCAGTGGGTTCCATAGTGACTCTCCGAATAAATAGTTTACTTCTTAATTTTAGCTATCTAAAGTAAAAATAAATGCCCTTTTTTCTAGGTGAAAACCCCATTTTTAGCGTAAACCCTCCTATGTTTTGCTCCTTAAGACAGTAAAGTAAGGCATCTTTTATGGTTCAACTAAGATGAGAGAAAGTATGAAACTAAAACAAATTGCATGTGTTTTTGGGGTGGTGGTAGGGGTTGGGCTCAGCACATTGTCATGGGCGCAAGTAAAAATAGGAACCATTGCTTCTTCCACGGGTGTGGTGTCTGCTATTGGGATTCCTCAGCGTAATACCGCGATGATGCTACCTGAAAAGATTGGGGATTTAAGCATTCAATATATTCATCTAGATGATGCCAGTGAGCCAAATAATACGGTGACTTCGGTTAGAAAACTGATCACAGAAGAAAAAGTCGATGCCATTATTGGGCCTTCGGGCACGCCACATGCGCTTGCTTTGATTGATTTGGTCAGCGAGGCTCAAACCCCATTATTGGCCCCTGTGGGTTCTATCTCATTGGTGTTGCCCATGGATGAAAAGAAAAAATGGGTTTTTAAAACCACGCAAAATGATGGTTTAGTAGCAGATAAGCTTTTGCAGCATATGCAAGATAATGGGGTGAAAACACTGGGTTTTATTGGCACCGCCGATGCATATGGTGAAACATGGTATGGCGTTATGATGGAGCGATTGGAGCAGTATGGAATCCGCTTAGTGGCCAATGAACGCTTCAAGCGCCCGGATACCTCAGTAACCGGTCAAGTGTTAAAACTGATGAGTGCTAATCCCGATGCGGTATTAGTGGCGGCGCCTGGCGGGCCGGCGGTATTGCCCCAAGCTAGCTTATATGAGCGCAATTATGCTGGCACGGTTTATCAAACACATGGGGCGGCAATGAACGACTTCCTGCGTTTAGGGGGTAAAGCCGTTGAGGGAACCATTTTAGGTGGGAGCTTGATGTTGGTGCCTGAGCAAATTGCAGATGACAACCCTTCTAAAGCTATTGCCCAGGATTATATGCAGCGCTATAACGAAAAGTACGGTCATATGCCCGCGACCTTTGGGGGGAATGTGTATGATGCTGGGTTGTTATTGGTCGCAGCATTGCCGGTAGCGGCTGAGCAAGCGCAGCCAGGTACCGAAGCGTTCCGTCAAGCTCTGCGCACCGCGCTAGAAAACATTAAGGAGCTGCCAGGTACGCAGGGCATTTACAACATGACCCCCGACGATCATAGTGGTTTTGATGAGCGCGGGGTCGAGTTATTGACGGTTAAAAATGGGCAATGGGAGCGAGTGCATTAAACAGCACAATACATGCTGATAAAGCACATAGCAATGCAAAGCCGATTTGTATATGGGTAGGGGGAATTTTCGGGGCCACAATACGGCCACCGATCATTCCTGCCACCACAAAGCCAACAAAAGGCCAAGTAGCCGGATGCTGCAGGGCTGAGCTAGATGTGAGTGCATTGAGCACTGTGACGGCGGAAACCAATGCGATCACCATCAATGAGGTGGCGACAATACTGTGAATCTTTAAGTTAGTAAAACGTTTGAGCATTGGCACAATAATAAAACCACCACCCACGCCAAGTAGGCCGGTTAATAGGCCAGATACCGCACCAATACTACCAAGTGTGAGAGTGCTGGTTTTATTCCAGATAAATTTACCCGTGGCTTCCGATATCATGCAGGCTTTGGGCGTTGTTGGGGTGTCCGCTTGCCCGGATTTTTGGCTGCGGCGTGCTTGGTTAAACATGCGTGCAGCAACAATAAACATCACACCACTAAATAACACCATTAACCAGAACTCAGGTAAACGCTGTGCAAGCCACACCCCAAAAGGGGAGACAATCCCCCCAATTACCGACATTAGTAAAGCGGCTTTATAACGTACCATCCGGCGCCGCAACCCGTCGATGGCACCGGTTAGGGCCGCTAACCCAACGGCAATAAGCGCAATAGGGGCGGCCGTAGTCATACTTAGTCCCACCCCTAAAACCAAGGCAGGCACTGCTAAAATCCCGCCACCTGCTCCTGTGAGGCCAAGGGTGAGCCCCACCATAAAACCAAGAATGCTGCTGATCATTTTTTTAAGCACATAAGAAAAAGA
>JAAYRP010000166.1 GCA_012518715.1 Alcaligenaceae bacterium
CCTGATATACCTGCGCCATGGATGCCGCCGCAATGGGCTCTGTATGAAAATCCACAAAGAGCTCATGAGGATCCGCCCCAAGATCCTCAATCAGCTGGGGCGAAATCTGCTCCCATGGCACAGCACTCACATGGTTATGCAGTTTCTCTAGCTCTGTTGTCCACTCAGGGCCAAGCAAATCATGTCGCGTTGCTAAAATCTGCCCAAGCTTGACATAAGTAGGCCCCAAAGCCTCGATGGCTTTGCGCAACCGCTCTGGTAACGAAAGCTCGGCATTGGCTTTATTTGCTGAGCTGGTTTGGTCTCGAGGCAAAAGTTTACGTAAGCCCAGTTGACTGACTAATCCATCAACCCCAAACCCAATCAGTATCCCAGCGACCTCTACAAGCCGCGCTCGGTCCCTAGCGGCAACGATGGCTGTCTCTAACATGGCGATCCCTTTAGTATGAGCTCCTAAGCATACCGCATTTATACTCGGCTTTAACTGGCGTAAAAAATAAGCAGCCAATCTGGCTGCCCATTTTTTTTACTCGTAGTGCTGGTCTAAAATGCTGGCAAATGCTTGCTCTGCTGTCATCCCCCCACGCATTAAAGCACTGATGTCTTCTGCGTAGTACTGAATATCATCCGGTAGCCAGTCTCGATTAGCACGAAAATAGTTGTATTTATCCACCTCTATTTGATCAGGCGCCACGGCCGTTTTTCTAGCACGAGCGCCAGCACTTTTACGTGCACGCGGTGCCGCACTTGGCGGATTTAAAATTGCTTCTTGTACTTGCTCCAATGAAAACTCGGCTGAAAGCTGATCGCTCACATTGCCGTTTTCATTTAAGCTATGCAACAAGTGCTTGCCATCAAAACCCATTTTAAAACCACGGTGATTGATCACCTGATAAATTGGCGTTTTCGCATGGCCAGGAAACTCAAACTGTACCGTTTGGCCGTATGCCTGCATTTTTTCGGCCACTTCGGTTAAATACTCTACTGACAGGGAGGATAGCTCACCGTCCCAACGTTTTGCGCGTCTGGTAGTCAAAATATATACACCCAAAAATCAAATCAAACATCTGCGCTGCGTTACAGCGGCTCACTATTTTACGCGTTAGCACTGATTTTGTTGAGTTTTTTACACGATGACTTTTTATTATTCACTAACCCATAGCCCTTTGGGCTGGATTTTGTTGGCCACAGCACACAATCAGCTCTGTTGGCTGAGTCTAGGTGACTGTGCTTCCACAATAGAACAATCGTTTTTACAACAGTTCCCTCACTACACGGGTAAGAGGCAACGTCTCCCTACCTCTTATCGAGAGGCGCTAGAGGATTATTTTGTCAACGATCGATTACAAAACCTTGCCATTTCACCACAAGGCACAACATGGCAAAAACGGGTTTGGCACGCATTAACCCATATTCCCTGGGGACAGACTTGGACTTATTCTGAGCTTGCTCACTACCTTGGGTCACCACGATCGGTGCGTGCGGTTGCTAGCACTTGCGCTAAAAACCCTATCGCCCTATTTATTCCCTGCCACCGTGTTATTGCTAAATCAGGTGCCCTACAAGGCTATCGCTGGGGAATAGAACATAAAGCCTGGCTACTTGAGCACGAAAAAAGGTCGTGCTCAGGGGGCTAAGCACGACCAACATGCCCAAAAGGCATGACTTACAGCGAACCTACAACAAATAAAAAACCTTAATCCGCATCATAATCCAGCGGTTGATAGCTATTCATCTTGCCGATGACACCAGCAAATGCTAGCAAAAAGGCTAAACCACGACGCACTTCGGGCTCGCGTGCCATGCGCACTAAACCCATTAGTGTTGGGGCATCTTTCATGTCAGAAACCTGAGCACTCGCCATGCGTGCGGCATTTCCGGTTGCCCAGGCTGCTCCCATCATGTCTTCGCCCGCTTTAGCGATTTTCTCAATCATATATTCATCGGACATGTCCACGAGATCCGCAGCAACCGATGCTAAGTCCACCAAGCGATTAAGTCGCCCTCCTGCAATCAAAGGCTCCAGCTTATTAATCAAATCCTGCAACCCCATCAAGGTTGCATCATCTTGTAATAAGTGATCAACCTGCTGGCTCGCCGACTCAGGGGTGGTTGTTTTATCATGATCCGTTGTCATTGATTTCTCCTTAGATTAAGCCTCGAGCAACCGCCCAATAAGCACCACGGTTAAAACCCTTGCGCATTAAGCCGCCCAACTTATTCGGGGGCGTGGGCTTCACATCCTCGTGATAGTCATACCATAACGGCATACCGTCCTCTAAGCCCATCTGCGCGATCGCTACCACCCGCCCATCATATTTATCCGAAGTGCGACCAAAGCGAATTTCCGAAGCAATATTATTTACCACTACTGGCGACTGGCTATGGCATGAACCACCGGCTTTACTAATGGGTAAGTCCACCGTATCACCCAAAACATACACATTTTCCAAACCAATCACTTGTAAGGTTTCATGGTCTGTGGGTAACCACCCCTCGCCATCGGCCGCTTGAGAAATCCCCGTATCTCGTACCGCTTTTACCGCACGAATCGGCGGTGTCGCCATTAAAATATCGAAGTTTTCTTCTTTACCCTCTTCGGAATACGCTATTTTTTTGTCTGGATCGACTTTGGCTAAGGTAAACCCACGCTGATGCTTGATGCCTTTTTGCTCAAAAATGGGAGGCAAAATATCGCATGTGTCTTTTTGCATAAACAAGCAATTACGTAATAACTGCGATACCGTGGGATAGGTATAAACAATTTCAATCTGATCCCGCACCCCACGGCGGCGCAATAAGTCATCGAGCATTAATGTAGTTTCAATCGGAGCGATACCACACTGATGGGGCACATTGTGGGTTTTAGGAAATGTTACGGTAATAAAAATCCGCCCTTTTTCAATGGTTTTTAATTTATCCGCTAACTGGCGTGCGGGCCCATGCTGATAAAAGTGATCGCCCGCTTCTTTTAAGCCTTCGATACGCTCAGGAGCAGGGATACAACCAGTCGAAATCACCAAATGGTCATAGCCAAATTTTTTACCGCTTTTACATTCCACCTGTTGGCTACTAAAGTCAAAATGTGTGACCTCTTCTACCTGAAAATCAATTTCAGGGCGGAGCAAACTACGTTGGGGTCGGCGTAGCTCATCACGAAAAAAACTATCAAAGGCCACGTACATAAAAGCCGGTTTGTAATAGTGCCAGGGAGAGTTCGATAACAACGTAACTTTGACTTTTCCTGTGCGAATTTCAGGGTACATTTTGGTGACCAAATGATTAGCTGTCATCGTGCCACCAATGCCCCCACCAATAATTAAAATGTGGTGTGCCATCGCTAAACTCCTTAAGTAGAACGAATATTCGTTCTAATGATTGGCCTAAAAAATGCTCTGTTACCAGAGCACCTACACTAAGCTGCGCTCAGCGTGTCCCAAGTATGGCACCAAAGCTCATCCAGATAATGCAGTAAGGAGTCCGTAATCACATCATCCAAACGCAAACATACTAAACGAATGGCCGCACCATACATTAATGCGCTTGCTACAACCGGATCCATGCGTTTTAGCTCGCCGCTTTCGACGCCCTGCGCCACAAAGCGGCGCATACGTACAAAAGCCGAAGCCGAACAGATGGATTTTTCTCCGGGTAGAAATTCCTGATGCCGAGCATGAATAATAAAAGCCATCGCATCGGGCTCGGCCTCGGTCAACTCAAACAACATATGAATCACCGCTTTACAGCGTGCTTGAGCCTCTGTGTGTTGTTGCTCGATATGGTCAAGCAAGTCGTCCATGCGTGCTAACAGATGTTGGTACAGCGCATGCGCAATACCGGTTTTATCTTTAAAGTGGTGATAGGTAAAACCAACCGACACCCCGCCCGCTGCAACAATTTCCTGCACAGAAGTGTTGAAATAACCTTTTTGGCTAAAAAGCCGTAACGCGGCGCGCAATACCGAGGCATGACGCGAACCCATATCGGGAAACAATCTACAGGTGGATTCAAGCATAATCAATAATAGAACGAGGATTCGTTCTAGAGCAATGGTTTAGGTATAAAATTAGCGATAACCCTTAGAGCCGATATTTTAAAACCGATTCGTTGGCACGCCATAACAATACGTGCTTTAAAAGTGATAATAAAAACAAAGTAAAAAATATTGCAATAAAACAACGACCAAGTACAAAACCCCTTGATTTTTTCACAGAGAAAAGGAAACAGTTTCCAAAATGGGGACTTACCCCTATAATAGAGCAATTATTATCAACTCAAGAGGTTAAATCGTGGATACAGACGAATGTAGTCGATCTAACATCGCGCGTATCGCTTAATCAGGATTTCAGCCCTCTTGCTGCGTCCTGTTTAGGCAGGATGTAGACCAATCATCTTCCGTTCTGGAATTTGTTTTTCTCCTATATCTCCTTTTTGCATCGTGTAGCCTAGCACCAAGTGATGCGCGCATTATGTTTTGATTCTTTCTTTACCGGAGATCAACATGCGCTTCACCCAATTTTTGCGCCGGCTAGGTGGACGAGTTTCTTCTCGTGCCTACAACCCGCGCTATCGCCTCACGATTGTGGGCTCAAGCAACAGCTTACAGAGCATTAAACAACCCCTATACCAAGACTTACGGTCCATAGGGGCATCGATTACGCGTGCCCAAAGCGCCTTGCTGCACGAAGGCCAACATGCGTGTACAGAATTAACCATTCACTGCACCGCTGATCGCCCCTTAGTCTTAAACCGCCTTGCCCTCAAACTGGGGCAAAAAGACGGTATCCGTCGCGTACACGTCGAAGGTCACTAACGATACTTATATGCTTCGCATGCCTTAAAGGAGGCAGGGGTTGTTGCACCGTTTATCCATTCGCTGCCACAGCGAACAGTTTGACGCCTTGCGCGATATTGTACGCGCTACTGGCTATGACTATGGCTTGTTATTACGGGCTTGGCAGCAACAGATTTTACGCCAAGGGCGCGATCACTCTGAGCTGAACCTCAGCGTCGAGTTTGATGCCCACGCCGATCAGTCCACCGCATTTTTACAAAAATTAGTCCAGCGTACAGCAGACATGGATGTACAAAGCATGGGCTTATAAATTCTACAACACGCCGCCAAGCCAATGGCACGTCCCAAACTTAACGACACCCCTGTACGCCAGCGACT
Organism: Alcaligenaceae bacterium; assembly: GCA_012518715.1. Classification (GTDB taxonomy): domain Bacteria; phylum Pseudomonadota; class Gammaproteobacteria; order Burkholderiales; family Burkholderiaceae_B; genus Paenalcaligenes; species Paenalcaligenes hermetiae. Next base: position 5,174 of record JAAYRP010000166.1, read on the forward strand.
ACGTGCTATTACCCGACCTCGCTATCAAACGCCACAACCCCACCAGCCTTTATGGGGCATGTTGGCTGACCGTTACGATCAATACTAAGGAGCCCCCATATGGACGATGAACCGACGGGAAGGTTAACTCCCACTTTTTTATCAATTCCTGACTCCTGCGCCACCTAGGGCAAATCA
>JAAYRP010000167.1 GCA_012518715.1 Alcaligenaceae bacterium
AGCGTGAGCGCTTGTTATTAAAACTGGCGGATTTGCTCGAGGCTAATGCGGACGAGATGGCGCAATTGGAAACGGCTAACAATGGTAAGTTGCTTAGCATATCGTACGGGCTTGAGGTGTATTCGGGCGCACAGTGGTTACGTTATATGGCGGGCTGGGCGACAAAGGTTTCAGGGGATGTATTAAATGTTTCTATCCCTTTTCCACCAAAGACGGGCTATCACGCTTATACCCGTTTGGAGCCCGTAGGCGTGGTAGCGGCTATTGTGCCATGGAACTTTCCTTTGTTGATGGCGATTTGGAAAATGGCCCCAGCGCTTGCTGCTGGGTGTACTGTGGTTTTGAAACCCGCAGAGGAAACCCCCCTAACCGCAATTCGTCTTGCTGAATTAGCGTTAGAGGCCGGTATCCCCGCCGGGGTATTTAATGTGATTACAGGGCGTGGAGAAAGCACCGGAGCAGCGTTAACCGCTCACCCTCTGGTCAATAAAATTTCCTTTACAGGATCAACAGAAGTTGGGCATATCATTGCCGCGCAAGCAGCTAAAGATATGAAACGAGTAGCCCTAGAGCTTGGTGGAAAGTCGCCTGTTTTGATTTTTGACGACTGTGACGTAGAGCAAGCGATTCAAGGGGCGGCGAATGCGATTTTCTTTAACCAAGGGCAGGTGTGTACAGCTGGCTCTCGGATTTATGTGCAATCCGGTATTTATGATGAGGTCGTCAATGGTATTGCCGCTTTAGCCGATCAGATGGTGTTGGGTGATGGCTTTGATGAGAAGACGCAAATCGCGCCATTAATTTCGGCTCGTCAAAAAGAGCGTGTGGAAAAGTATATTGCGATCGGCCAAAAAGAAGGGCGTCAATTAACTACAAACACCGAGCGACCAGAGCAAGGTTTTTTTGTACGACCGACCGTTTTTGCAGATGTAGATATTGGTGCTCGTATTGCTCAGGAAGAGATTTTTGGACCGGTACTGGTAGCGAACCGCTTTGAGCAAGAAGCACAAGCCATCCAGCTTGCGAATCAAACCCCTTTTGGCTTAGGCGCCAGTGTTTGGACCAACGATGTCAATCGCATCCATCGTCTTGTTCCGGCTATTCAGGCAGGAACCGTATGGGTGAATACACATAATATGCTTGACCCGCATATGCCTTTTGGAGGTTTTAAACAGTCAGGGGTCGGGCGTGAGCACGGAAAAGCCTCTGTAGAAGCGTATTTAGAACCTAAGTCTGTATGTATTGCGTATAGCAAATAAAAAAAGGGGGCTTTTGCCCCCATCAAAAATAGAAAAAATAAAGTAAGGAGACAGCCATGTCATGGAAAGGGTGGACATGCGTGGGGTTGTTGTTAGCTAGCTCAGCGAGTTGGGCAGACCCCAGTGCTAGAGATTGGATCCCTGCGCCTGCAGGTACCAACATTATTGCCGGCTATCTTGGTTACCAAAAAGCAAATCGTATGTATGAAGATGGCCGTCGAGTTCAAGGCGCCCCTAAACTCGATGTGCAATATGGTATTTATCGCCAAATGCATTATCGCGAGCTCGCGGGTAAAACGGTGCAATATGAAGTCATTGTTCCGGTTAGTCGAGCCACGCTAAAGGGGAATGGTTTTCCTAAAGATCGCCTTAGCGGGGTCGGAGACGTGAATATTGGTGCTGCGGTGTGGCTTTATAACAATGATGAAACGCGAACTTATTTTGCTTGGGAGCCATTTTTAGTGCTACCGACTGGGCGCTATCGTGGATCTCAAGCGGATGTATCGCCAGGAGAGAATAGGTGGAGCCTAATCCAGGATTTTGCTTTTGTAAAAGGGATAGGCAAAAGTAGTTATATCGAGGGGATGGCTGAGTTCGAGGTTTTTGGGAAAAACACGAATTATTACGGTCAAACGCTGAAAAAAAATCCGGCGATGCGACTTATGGCGTTTGCCTCTACCGATTTGAGTCCCTCTACTTACGTAGGGTTACGCTATCGTTATGAAACAGGGGGCAAAGAAAAGATCCATGGACAAAAGGTAGCGGGGTCAGCTAACGATCATCAGATTGCGGCAGAATTAACGCATCAACTTAATGATCAACATCAGTTGCAGCTGCAATATGCACACGATATCAAAGTAAGAAATGGACCAAAATTTAACGGAGTGCAATTGCGCTATGCCTTTCTATTTTAAAGCGTAATACCAAGCCAACAAAGGAGATAACAATGCAATTATGGAAAAAGCGTGGGGTGCAGACAGCGTTAGCCGTCGCTGCTGGTCTATTCGCTTTAGGAGCGATGGCACAGCAGTACCAACCGATGGAGCGGTTAACGGGTGGGCATAAACTATCCCCAGAGGCGCAAGACCGGATCTATGTGATGGATACGGTTTTTCATCATCTAACAGAAAGCCGTGTTCATATTTTTGATGGGGCCAACGGTAAGTTTTTGGGCATGATTCCTACGAGCTTTAATGGCCACATGCAGGTATCAAATGATGGTAAAAAAATCTATACCATGACTACATATCACGAGCGAGTCACTCGGGGTAAGCGTACGGATGTCGTGGAGATTTGGGATGCGCTATCACTTGAGTTTGAAAAGGAAATCATCCTACCGAATAATCGTGTGCAAGGCTTGAACTATCGAGGCATGTTCCGTCAATCTACGGATGGAAAATTCATTATTTTACAAAACGCGACCCCTGCGGTATCGGTAGCGGTGGTCGATGTAGAAAAGGGCGAGCATGTAGCAGAATTGACGGCTACGGCTGGTTGTTGGAGTGTGAATCCGCTACCTAGTCGTGATCGGAGTTTTACGACGATTTGCGGAGACGGCACCTTATTGACCATTGATTTAGATGAGAACGGACAAATCGCGTCGCAGCATCGTAGCGATACCTTCTTTTCGGTTAAAGACGACCCTATTTTTATTACTCCCGGTTTTGTGGATAACAAAGCGCATTTTGTGTCTTTTTATGGAAACCTATACACCGCCGATTTTAATGGGGAGCAGGTCAAGC
>JAAYRP010000168.1 GCA_012518715.1 Alcaligenaceae bacterium
GGATGTGTCCGCGGTGTCGATGTTAGTGCTTGATGAAGCCGATCGTATGATTGACATGGGCTTTTACGACGAGATGTTTCACATCGAGGCGCTATGCCCGCGTCAACGGCAAACGCTTTTATTTTCTGCGACGTATCCCGATCATGTGGATAAGGACGCCACGCGTTTTGTAAGGGATGCGATCCATGTACAAGTGCAAACCGAATTAACAAGCGTGCCAGTGCAACATTATTTTTATGCTGTTGCGGCAGAGGAGCGCTTTGATGCCGTGGTTCGTTTACTGTTGCACCATCAGCCTACTTCTGCTTTATTATTTTGTAATACTAAACTGGTGAGTGATCAGCTGTGCGATTATTTGCGTAGTCTAGGTTTTAGCGCTCTGGCTTTACATGGGGATTTAGATCAGCGGCAACGGGATGAGGTCTTAATCCAGTTTGCGAATCATAGCTGCTCAATTTTAGTGGCTACGGATGTGGCTGCACGAGGCTTAGATATTCAAGGGCTGCCAGTAGTCATCAATGTGGAGCTACCACATCAAGTGGAAAGTTATATCCACCGCATTGGTCGTACCGGAAGAGCCGATCAAACGGGGGTTGCCTTAAGCTTTTTTGAGGCAAAAGATAAGCCGTTGCTCCAGCTATTGCAGCAAGCTGGGATTGATACTGGGGTGGGTGTGTTGCCGCCAGCAAGCCGCCAAGCGCGCCCTCATAGCGCTCCCATGAAAACGGTTGTCATCATTGGGGGGAAGCGGGATAAATTACGCCCCGGTGATATTTTGGGAGCCCTAACTGGTGATGCCGGCTTAGATAAAGATCATGTTGGCAAAATACAGGTCGGGATGGTGGTGAGTCATGTCGCCATCGCAACAGAAGTGGCAGCGTTAGCCTTAGATCGCTTATTGCGTCATGGCATCAAAGGTAAACGTTTTAAAGCGCATTTTGTGCGTAATAGCTAAACAAGCTGGCATGGAGCCAGCTTTGGGTTAGCGTACGGCTAGATCAATACCGTCGCTGGCGACCTGAGCGAGAAGATCGATATGTGATTTCTCGATAATATACGGGGGCATAAAATAAATCACATTTCCTAGGGGACGTAATAATACGCCTTGGCTAAGAGCGTGATTAAAAACACGGAGCCCGCGGCGTTCTCGCCAGTCAAATGGGGTTTTACTTGCTTTGTCCTTGACCATTTCAATAGCAAGAATCATGCCAGTTTGGCGTACCTCGGCAACATGTGGGTGATCATGAAGGTGTGCCGTGGCTTGTGCCATGTATTGCGCTGTTTGTTGGTTTTTTTGGATGATGTTTTCTTGCTCAATTAAGTCTAAGGTCGCTAGGGCAGCGGCACAAGCTAAGGGGTTGCCTGTGTACGTGTGCGAATGCAAAAAACCATTGAGTTTTTCATAATCGTCATAAAACGCTTCGTAGACGGTGTCGGTGGTAAGTACGGCTGCTAAAGGCAAGTAGCCACCGGTAAGCCCTTTGGAAAGCACCATGAAATCGGGGGTGAGGGTGATACATACGCATGCCTGCAGCCCCTTGCACTAAAGGCTCAAGGATAACCGCAGCAATATGATGGTGATGCTCAGCAAGCGCTTTTTCCATATGGGTAAACATATGGCGGCTATAGTCCTCCCAGCTTTGGCCCGCTTCACGCCAGTAGCAGTCAGGGGTAGGGACTTTGATGCTATCAAAAAGCAACGCTTTGTAGGTATCGGTATAAAGCGGGATATCGCCGACTGACATGGTGCCAATCGTTTCCCCATGATAGCCGTTCGTAATAGTGGCAAAACGGGTTTTTTGGCTTTGGCCCTGATTGCGCCAATAATGCAGACTCATTTTTAGCGCCACCTCAATACTTGAGGAACCATTGTCAGCATAAAAAACACGATTTAAGCCCGTGGGCGTGATGTGAACTAAGCGCTCGGAAAGCTCAATAACCGGCTGATGGCTAAAGCCCGCTAACATAACATGCTCTAAAGTGTCGACCTGAGCTTTGATGCGCTCATTAATGTAGGGGTGACAATGCCCAAACAAAGTCGTCCACCAAGAGCTAATCGCATCTAGATAACGGTTTCCATTAAAGTCTTCTAAATAAAGGCCTTGGGCGCGTTGAATCGGGATTAAGGGGATACACTCGTGATCCTTCATTTGGGTACAAGGGTGCCAGAGCACAGCTAAGTCACGTTGCATCCATTGAGCGTTAAGATCGTTGTTCATGCTTTTGA
>JAAYRP010000169.1 GCA_012518715.1 Alcaligenaceae bacterium
AAGCCATGATTACCTCCTATCGTGTGGTACGCTGCTCAATGCGTTTTTCTGGGTTTTCGTTCAAAACAATACGGTGAACAAAAATACCGGGTAAATGAATCTGATCGGGATCTAATTCGCCCACCTCCACGATTTTCTCTACTTCTACCACTGTCACCTTGCCAGCCTGCGCAATATTAGGGTTAAAGTTACGAGCCGTTTTACGGAAAATCAGGTTACCGCTACGATCAGCAATATGTGCTTTAACTAAAGAAACATCCGGCACAATGGCACGCTCCATGATGTATTGCTGACCATCAAATTCGCGCACCTCTTTACCCTCTGCCACAATGGTTCCGACCCCCGTGGCCGTAAAGAAAGCCGGAATCCCTGCTCCACCGGCACGTAGACGTTCAGCTAAGGTACCCTGAGGGGTAAACTCTAACTCAAGCTCGCCAGCAAGGTATTGCCGTTCAAACTCTTTGTTTTCCCCCACATAGGAAGAAATCATTTTTTTAATCTGGCGGGTTTCCAGCAATAAGCCTAAGCCAAACCCATCTACCCCAGCATTATTACTGACACACGTCAAATCTTTTACACCCGAATCACGCAGTGCCGCGATCAGAGCCTCTGGAATACCACATAGCCCAAAACCTCCAACCCCAATGGTTTGTCCATCTGCCACGAGGTCTTTGAGGGCCTCGGTCGCACTGGCATATACCTTATCCATAGTGACAGCTCCTATAAAAATTGACGTTAACGTAAAGTATACGTCATGAGTCATTATTGTTTTCTTATTTTGTTCCTGCTACAACAGAAGAGCGAAGACAACTGATTAGTTATAAGTATAGCGATCTCTCTTAGGTTTGAGTGGGGAAATAACAAGGGAATTCCCTCAATTTTTTATCCCTTAATCCGATCTGCCATACAATTAAGAGCATTCACTCCTTATGCAGCCTCATAGCCGCTGCCTAATTAACAACTATCACGGAGAAACTATCCATGTCTGAACGCGAATCGATGGAATACGATGTGGTCATCGTGGGGGCTGGACCAGGGGGGCTTGCTACCGCCATACGTCTAAAGCAACTTGCCGCAGAGCAAAATCAAGAGTTAAGCGTCTGTGTACTAGAGAAAGGAGCAGAGGTAGGAGCCCATATTTTATCTGGCGCCGTCATGGACCCACGCGCTTTGACGGAGCTTATTCCCGACTGGAAAGAGAAGAACGCACCTCTGCACGTAGCGGTCACCGAAGACCAATTTCTCTTCCTTAGCGAGGACAAGGCACGTAGCACTCCCTTATGGATGTTACCGGACTGCTTTAAAAACGAAGGCAATTATGTAGTCCGCTTAGGCGAGGTTGCTCAATGGTTAGCAGAGCAAGCTGAGGCTCTAGAAGTCGACATTTTCCCAGGATTTGCTGCCGCTGAAGTGCTCTACACCGATGATGGCGCGGTACGAGGCATTGTCACGGGGGATATGGGGGTTGCTCGCGATGGCTCTCATAAACCCGAGTACCAGCCGGGTATGGAGCTTTTGGCTAAATACACTATTTTTGCAGAAGGCTCTCGCGGCCACTTAGGTCGGCAACTTATCGAAAAATACAAACTCGATGCTGACAGAAACGCCCAAAGCTATGCCATTGGTATCAAAGAGCTCTGGGAAATTGATCCTTCACGCGCTCAACCCGGTTTAGTCATGCACACTGCCGGCTGGCCATTAGACCCTGACACCTATGGTGGCGCATTCTTATACCATTTAGATAACAACCTGGTAGCCGTAGGTTTAGTAGTGGGCTTGGATTATGCCAACCCGTGGCTATCCCCATTTGAAGAGTTCCAACGTTATAAAACTCACCCTGCGATTCGCCCCACGTTTGAGGGCGCCAAACGAATCGCTTACGGTGCGCGCTCTTTAACCGCGGGTGGGCTATTGGCTTTGCCTAAGTTCGTATTTCCAGGTGGCGCTATGGTTGGCTGTGAAGCCGGGTTTTTAAATGCTTCCCGCATTAAGGGAAGCCACGCTGCGATTAAAAGCGGCATGTTAGCAGCAGAAGCCGCCTTTGAAGCGATCCGCTCTGGTCGCCACCAGGATGTGCTCAATGCCTACCCCCATGCTTTTGAACGCTCCTGGCTCTATGATGAATTAAACAAGGCTCGTAATTTTAAGCAATGGTTCAAAAAAGGACGTACTGTTGGCACCTTAATGACAGGTATAGAGCAATTGATTTTTAAAGGCAAAATGCCTTGGTCACTTAAAAACACTAAGCCTGACTATGCCTACCTACAGCCTGCTGCTATGTGTGCCCCCATCGATTATCCTAAACCCGATGGTGTGTTAACCTTTGACCGGCTGAGCTCCGTTTATTTGTCCAACACGAACCACGAAGAAGATGAGCCTATCCATCTTACCCTTAAAGATTCCAGTGTACCGGTACGCGTTAACTTAGCTGAATATGCCGGCCCTGAAAGCCGTTACTGTCCTGCCGGTGTCTATGAGTTCATTAAAGACGATACTGGTGCCGACCAGCTACAAATCAATGCACAGAACTGCGTGCATTGTAAAACCTGTGATATCAAAGACCCTACTCAGAATATTGTGTGGGTATCCCCTCAGGGAGGGGAAGGTCCTGTCTACTCAGGTATGTAAATAACTCACTTCCTGCCCCACTTCATAGTGGGGTTTTTTTTCTTCTCCATTATCTAATGGCTGCAAAAAAACAACATGACTTTTTGATACCATTCACATTATTTTGTTGCAACCTTCCTAATTCTTACCCCATAACCATTTTTATATCTATGAAATCGTGATTTTTATTAAAAAATACCTATAGCAATCTATCTCTGCTAAAAACCATTTTTTAATATGATCCCCATGCCATCTTAAACCACTGTGCTCTTATACAGCGCGGGCTTTTACGGTTTACCTTCCTTAACAGCTTAGGTAAACTTCTAGCTTGATGTTGTTCAATTTGCTAGATTTCAGGGGATAGTTACCCGATTTTGTCATCATCTCCTGTTATCTTAGTTGTGATCTCACCCACATTAGCAAGCCATAACAAATAACAAATTATGTCCTCATTATCACGTTTACTCTCGCCCGCGCGTATTGGGATCGCATGTGCTATAGCATTTTTAACTGGTTGTGCCACAACCCAAGGCCCCGACACTGCCGATGCTCAAGCTCTTCTTGATCAACTCAACCAAGAGTACGCCTACGAAACCCAATCCGACCCGCTCGGCGCTTACCTCGCTAACCGTGGTAAAACCGATGTCATCACCACCTATAGTGCTCATACTGCTGCCGATCACAGCCCCAAAGGCAATCACGGTCTTGCCTCTACCGCATTAAATTATTTAGGTGTGAAATACCGTTTTGGTGGTAGCGCTCCATCCAGCGGTTTTGATTGCAGCGGTTTAGTCAGCTATGTAGCAGAAAAATCCTTGGGGCTTAAGCTTCCTCGCCGCTCAGCCGAAATGGCACGTCTTGGTCAAAGCATCAAACGCCATGAGCTACAAAAAGGGGATTTGGTCTTTTTCAATACCAGTGGCCAACGGTTCTCCCATGTTGGTATATATTTAGGCGACAACAAATTTGTACATGCTCCCAGCACTGGCTCCGTAGTTCGTATCGAGGACATGAATATCAATTACTGGAAAAAACGCTATAACGGCGCTCGTCGCTTAGCCAGCGCAAAATAATAAAAAAGCCGCTCAAGACGACTCAGGTCAAATTCGAGCGGCTTTTTTTTTATGATTTACGCTTACTTTTTATAGGGGCAATCCTCACAGAATCCCTCTTGAGTTAATGCCGCCTTTACACTGCATACCGACCGACGACACGCAACCACCTTTACCCCACCCCGTTGAGCCGCTGATCGAAATGCCTTCATCACATTATGCCCAAGAAAATCGGTCAACAAAATCAATAGCTCTGTACCCGAGGGCAAAGCCAAGTTTTTTTTCTGGTGTGAGGGTTCTCTGCCGCTAATATGTTGTTTTATTTTTATGTTATGTGTATTTAACAACGCTGGAATGTTCCCCAGACGATCTGCTCCCACGATAACAGCACTGATACGTTGTGACATAACAAAGTCTCCACTGGTTGATTTCAAATAAATGATAATCATTCTCATTTAGATTGTCAAAAAATCTATACGAGCAAGCGTGGACCAAATCAGCATAAAAAAGCACAGCTCTGATTGGACTGTGCTCTAAATTGTTATGAATTATTTTCGTTAAGCGCGGCTTCAATCACATCGCGCCCTAAATCTGGGTTAAGCATTTCCAGCAATACATACAAATAATCGCGGATAAACATGCCCTCTTTAACGGCGACTCGTGTCTGATGTGTACCAAACAAGTGGCCAGCTGGTAGCCCCACCAAACCTTTATCGCGGCGCGGGTCAAATGCCATTCCAGCAATAATACCAATACCCAACCCCACATCAACATATGTTTTGATCACATCCGCATCAATGGCTTCTAATACAATGTCCGGGGTTAGGCTCTCGTTAGCAAACGCCTCATCAATCGCCGTTCTACCGGAAAAAGCATGGTCATAGGTAACGATGGGGTATTTAGCCAGCTCGGTTAGGCTTAATGCTTCGGCACGATTGGAAGGCAAGTCAGCTAAAGGATGATCTGGTCGCACCACCACCGTATGCTGCCAAGAATAGACGGGTAACGTGATCAGACCTGGGATTTGAGATAAGGTTTCCGTCGCAATAGCTAGATCCGCTTTTTCATGCAAAACCATTTGTGCTAGAACCGAGGGACTGCCCTCGGCTAAGGACATATGAACCTTAGGGAAACGCTCTCGAAACGCCGGAATGACTTTGGGCAATAGATAACGCGCTTGCGCATGGGTACAGCCAATAACTAAAGCGCCTTCGTCATGGCGCGCAAAATCATCACTCACACGACGCAAGTTATCCACTTCGCGCATAATACGATCAATGACTTCAGCCACAGCCGCCCCAGGCTTGGTCAAGCCTTTAAGGCGCTTACCATGGCGCTCAAAAATTTGTATCCCTAACTCATCCTCTAGCTCGATAATGGCTTTAGAGACACCAGGCTGAGAGGTAAACAACGATCGAGCGGCATCGGTTAAATTAAAGTTTTGCCGAATGGTTTCGCGCACAAAGCGAAATTGCTGTAGATTCATATCAAATCCCCCTAGTTATCATCTTATTATATAGAATATAGATATAAAACTTTATGCAATTTAGCTATATGCTTACTGTTTTTTTAACTAGATTTCGCTGTATTTTTAGGTGCTTTTATTCGTAAACGTAACCAAAACATCCACAGCATAAAACCAAAAAATACCGCATGCACGCCTAGCCCACCAAGCCACATATCGAGCACCCCATTCGCAATCCAGCCTCGGGATAAATTGATCAGATTCATATACAACAGACCAATCAGCCCAGCAAATAATACATCACCCGATTTACCTAAACGTGGATTAACCGCGCCTAGCGGTATAGCTAACAAACATAAGTTTAAAATAGCCAACGGCATCGCTAAACGCCACATAATCTGTGCCCGAGCTTTATCTGTTTGATCCTGTATTAACTGCTCGGTTGGTCGACCTTTGATCTGTTGTTCTGCTTTAGCGCGAATGGCATCGGGGTGGCTTTGATCGTCTTTGCTTTCCAAGCGTACCCCATAGTTCTCAAAATGCACAAGCCGTAATTGCGCATCGTCGGGACGCACATCATAACGCTGGCCTTGGCTTAACACCAAAAACCGATCTTCATTGGCTTGTGTTTCTACATGCGCGCTATCTGCGGTGATAACACTCACCCAACCATTTTCATCGATGACTCGTGCCACGACTTTGCCAAGCTCGTCATCGGCAGACTCAGGGGACTCGGTAAAAAACACCCGTTGCCCATTTTCAGTTTCAATAAACTGCCCGACGGTAACCTTGCTTAAGTCGGAACGTAACTCATAGCGTTGTCTATACTCTGACATTTGACGATATGCCCAAGGTGAGGCATAAAATGTCAGCAACAAAATAAGCAACGCCACCGGCACCACACAAAATAAAACCGGACGCACCCAATCCCGCAGAGATAAGCCACTAGTAAACCACACCACCATCTCCGATTCTCGATAGCTGCGGGTGACCGTGCTTAGCACTGCAATGAATAAAGAAACCGTTAAAATAACCGGTAAAGCCGTTAAACTCGAAAAGACGGCTAAGCTCAATACAACCTCGGGCCCAATGCTTCCACCTGCGGCCTCGCCCAATAAGCGCACAAGCAATACACTTAGCCATACAATAAGCAGTGTAGACAAAACAACCCCAGCATGACTGAGTATTTCAGAAATAACGGTGCGTTTAAATAAAGACATATATGAGACAATAGACAGGTATCGTGGCAATT
>JAAYRP010000170.1 GCA_012518715.1 Alcaligenaceae bacterium
ACCTTGGCCAGTCGAGAGCGTACGTATCGTTTGGTCAATCGCCTCTTTGAGGTGGGGACAGCTTCAGCCTTAGAGCGTCACCAAGCACAGGTTCAGTTGGATACCGTGCGTGCTGATATTCAAGCAATGCAGCGGGCTCAAATGCAGGCTTATAATGCCTTAACTCTGCTGGTGGGTACCCAACTACCACAGGATTTACCGGAACCAGCTGTATTTGGTAAAGAGCAAATTGTTGTCGATATACCTGTGGGTTTGCCCTCGAGCTTGCTGGTGCGCAGGCCTGATATTTTAGCGGCAGAACATCAGCTTAAAGCGGCTTATGCCAATATCGGTGCGGCGCGCGCGGCTTTTTTTCCAAATATTTCTATTACAGGGTTATTTGGTTTTGCAAGCCCCTCTTTGAGTGCCTTATTTGATTCGGGGCGCACGTATTGGCAGTATTCGCCTCAAATCACTATGCCCTTATTTTCTGGAGGGGTTAAGGGCGGCTTAGATTTAGCAAAAGCACGTCAAAATATTGCGATTTCCAATTACGAAAAAGCCATTCAAGTGGCGTTTAAAGAGGTGGCAGATGCTTTAGCGGGCGAGGCCACCTATACAGAGCAATTGAATGCTTTGCGTGATATGGAGCATGCTGCAGCAGAAAGTTTACGCTTAGCTAATCTTCGCTATGAAACAGGCATTGATAGCTTTTTGCAGGTGCAAACGGCAGAAATTAACCTCTATGCGGCACAGCAGCGCTTTGTGCAAACAGGCATGGAGTCATTATTGAATCGTGTTATGTTGTATAAAGCCCTTGGAGGCGGATGGCAACTGGATAACACTTATTAGGAATTTACATGATTGAACTTGGCGTAAATATTGATCATGTTGCAACCTTACGGCAGCAGCGACTTACTACTTATCCTGATCCGATTTTAGCGGCAGTGCGTGCCGAAGAAGCCGGGGCTGACCTGATTACGCTTCATTTACGAGAGGATCGACGTCATATTCAAGACGCTGATGTATGGAAAATGCGTAAAGCGATTCGTACACGCATGAACTTAGAATGCGCGATCACAGAGGAAATGCTGAATATCGCATGCGAGGTCAAACCGGAAGATGTGTGTTTAGTGCCGGAAAAACGTAATGAGCTCACCACAGAAGGTGGTTTGGATGTGATTACACATTACGAGGCAGTACAAGCTGCAGTAAAAAAACTGCAGAATCATGGGATTCGTGTTTCTTTGTTTATTGATGCATGTACAGAGCAAATTGAGGCGGCTCAACGTGCTGGGGCGACAGTGATTGAGTTACATACAGGAGCGTATGCTGATGCTGCTAGCCCTGATAGTGCGGCCAAAGAACTTGACCGTATCCGAGTGGGAGCGGCACACGGCGTAGCGTTAGGCTTACGCGTAAACGCGGGGCATGGTTTGCATTATCAGAATGTGCAAGCGGTGGCGGCGATTCCTGGTATTGCCGAGCTCAACATTGGTCATGCAATTGTGGCACAAGCGGTTTTTGATGGTTGGGAAAAAGCCGTGCGTGATATGAAAGCCTTGATTCGTACTGCAGCAGCTTAAGGATTAATGATGTCTGATGTGATTTCTGTATTATTATCTCGTAACTCCACAAAAGCGATTACGGGGCCTGGCCCGAATGAGGCGCAGTTGCAGCAGATACTTGCGACGGCAATGTGTGCTCCTGATCATGGGCGTCTACGCCCCTGGCGCTTTAAGCGCATTCAAGGGGAAAACATTGCGCATTTAGCTGACTTGGCGGTTAAAGCCATGGCAGATGAGGGGCGTCCATTAGCTGAAAACAAAGAAAAAAACATGCGTGAGTGGTTAGGGCGCGCGCCTTTAGTGTTAGCGGTGGGATCCTATGTGGATCATAGTAATGATCGTATCCCACAACATGAGCGGTTGCTCGCTACGGGGGCGGCTGTGATGAATATCCTGAACGCAGCGCATGCTTTGGGTTTTGGTGCATTTTGGAGCACAGGTATTGGGACATATACCGATGCCGTGCCCGAAGCCTTAGGTTTTGACCCTTTAGAATATGAATTTTTGGGCTTTGTTGTGATTGGCTCATTGCAAGAGCCTGTAGCACAAAAAGAGCGTCCTGCGGTAGCGGACCATGTTACCGACTGGGAGCCTGACTTAGCTTAATCGAGAGAATTAAAGGGCTTTTCTAAGCCCTTTAATATTGGGCAGTCAGGATGCTCATCACCATGGCATTGACGAACAAGCTGGCGTAAGCTGTTTGCCATTTCATGCAATTGTTGCGCTTTTTGTTCCAAGGTTTGTATATGGCTTTGTGCTAAGGCTTTAACATCTGCACTGCTGCGTGTTGGGTTTTGCCATAAAGCGACTAACTCAGCGATTTGTTTTAGCGAAAATCCTAAAGTACGGGCATGGGCGATAAAAAATAATGTATGTAAATCCTGCTCGGTATATAAGCGATACCCAGCATCATTACGGCGTATATTGACTAACAAGCCTTTTTGCTCATAGTCGCGAATCATCTTTGGTGTCAGCCCGCTGTGTTCAGCGGCCTGACGGATACTGTAATAGGTCATGATGGATTGACACGAAGGCGTTTTAAACGTAGTGCATTTGTTACAACAAACACACTGGAAAATGCCATCGCTAATGCACTATAGACAGGGGAAAATACGTGCCCAGTTAGCCACAATAACAAACCCGCGGCTAGCGGAATAAGGGCAATATTGTAAGCAAACGCCCAAAAAAGATTTTGTTTAATATTGCGTAAGGTAGCTTGAGAAAGCCGTACGGCTGCACTGGTGGTGCCAAGATCATTATTCAGCAAAACCACGTTAGCAGATTCGATTGCTACATCTGTACCTGCGCCTACTGCAATACCAACATCGGCTTGGGCGAGCGCGGGTGCATCATTAATGCCATCGCCGACAAAGGCTACCGTACCATAATTGGCTTGCAGCTGTTTAATAATTTGCGCTTTATCACCGGGTTGGGTTTGAGCATACACCACATCGATGCTGAGTGCATTGGCGACATGATGCGCTGTTAGGATATGGTCGCCTGTAATCATAGCCGTTTTTATACCTAGCTGATGTAATTGCTGAATGGCAGCAGCAGCTTCGGGGCGGATGGCGTCCATAATGGCGATGACCCCAATAATATCTTGGTCTCGCGCCACATAAATGACGGTTTTCCCTTGTTCGGCTAATTGTTCAAATTGATTTTTTTGCGCAGCGCTGGGTTGCAAGCCTTGTTGCGCCATCAGGGCCGCCGAGCCAAGATAATAGTGATGTTGCTCGACTTGGGCGCTAACGCCCAAGCCTGTATGGGTGTGAAACTGGCTGGGTGCAGAAAGTGGTAAGGACTTAGCTTGAGCCGCATTGACTAAGGCCGTGGCGATAGGGTGCTCAGAATGCTGTTGTAAGGAGGCAATATGGCTAAGCGTCCGTGTCGCGTCAATGTCTTCGTTAAAAAATAGATCCTGAACTACCGGCTGAGCTAAAGTGAGCGTGCCTGTTTTGTCAAAAGCAATTAACTGCACAGAGGCTAATTGTTGAAGCGCATCGCCCTGTCTAAAGAGTACTCCGAGCTGAGCAGCACGGCCTGTCGCCACCATAATAGAAGTGGGTACGGCTAAACCCATCGCACATGGGCAGGCAACAATAAGAACGGCAACGGCATTGACTACCGCATAATTTAAACTAGGACCCCATATGGCCCAACCGATAAAAACAGCACCGGCAATAGCGAGGACAGTGGGCACAAACCAAGCCGTGATGCGATCAACATGATTTTGTACAGGTAGCTTAGTGGCCTGTGCTGACTCCACCATACGGATAATCGTGGCCAAGGTAGATTGATTGGCCAGATGGGTGACGTGAATTTCTAAAGGACCATTGCCATTTAGTGTACCGCCAATAACGGTATCCTCTGTGCTTTTATAAACGGGCATGGATTCACCGGTAATCATGGCTTCGTTTACATGGCTTTGGCCTTGGAGGATTTTACCATCGAGAGGAATGGTTTCTCCGGCGCGCACTAAAATGCGATCACCAATCATTATTTGATCAATTGGTAAATCCAACCACTGCTCTTGGCGCCATACACGGGCAAAGCGGCTCTGTAGACGTAAAAGCTGATTGATGGCTTCACCAGTTTGACCTTTGGCACGTGCTTCTAGGTATTTACCTAGCAAAATGAGAGTGATTACCACCGCAGCCGCTTCAAAATACAAATGGTTGGCTCCTGCTGGTAAGAGGAAGGGAGCAAATAAAGCCACCAT
>JAAYRP010000171.1 GCA_012518715.1 Alcaligenaceae bacterium
AGTCAAAGCGTTGCGTGAAGATGTGACCAAGCGCGATACGCACACACAGCTACACTTGGCACCACGCCATGGCGGGCCTACTACGCTAGATTGGCAGCGTCGTTTGCGTAATTTAACCACTTATCCACGTCGTCGCCATATTCAGCGCTTTATGGAAGAGGTGGTGACGCCAGCACTAGAAGAAGTCGCTGCGGCACTAACTAAGCAGGGGGCTAATACTACGGTAGAGCAAACCGCTAAACAGGTTGCTTTACATGTGGAGCACGATAGCGAATTAGACTTTGTGTATAAAGTGCGCCCAGAAGCTTACCCTTTGCCTGCTTTTGTGGAAAACGACGAAGAAGACGATGATAGTTCTGAGCGTAAGTATTTCCGTGCCGAAGTGCATTTGCGCGAGGGCGGTCAGAATTACGACGTGATGGGCTGGAGTCGAGCCGAAGTGATTGATGATATTTTAGATCAATACGAACGTCACTTACATTATCTACATCTGATTCGTTAATCGATATAGCTAATGCAAAAGCCACTTGGGCGTAATACCGAGTGGCTTTTTTTCTGTGGCTTATACGTGTTCAGAGCCGGTGGAGCTTTGCTTTGCATATTGGCTAGCAAGCATCGAGCACGCCATCAGTTGTATTTGATGAAAAATCATGATTGGCAATAGCACAGGGCCAAGCATAGCGCTACTAAATAATACTTGGGCCATGGGTACCCCGGTTGCTAAGCTCTTTTTAGAGGCGCAAAAAACAATGGTAATTTCGTCTTCACGATTAAACCCAAAGCGACGTGCTAGGAAAGTGGTTAACCATAATACAAAAACCAAGAGCACCATGCATACGATAAATAAGGCGGCTAATGCGGGTAGGGGAACAGTTTGCCATAAGCCGCTAACCACAGAGGCACTAAACGCAGTATAAACCACGAGCAAAATGGAACTTTGGTCGACGTTTTTGAGCCAGCGAGCGTTTTTGACCATGAAGCTGGCAGTCAAAGGACGTGATAAATGTCCTACTAAAAAGGGTAAGAGTAACTGTAAACTAATATCGATAATGGCTTTACCCATACCGGTTGTACCAGCATTAGTATCAAGCATTAGGTTCAGGACTACGGGGGTCGCTACAATACCAATTAGACTAGAAGCCGAGGCACTACACACCGCAGCAGGAATATTGCCTTTAGCGATAGAGGTAAACGCAATAGCTGATTGTACGGTGCCAGGTAGAGCGCATAAATACAAGACACCTATGGTTAAAGGCACCCCTAATAAAGGCGTTAGAATGGGTTTGCTTAGCCAACCAATGATAGGAAAGGCAATAAAGGTAAAGCTAAATACTAATAGATGTAAGCGCCAGTGCATCATGCCAGCAATAATGGCTTCGCGTGAGAGCTTGGCTCCATGCATAAAAAATAATAAAGCAATAGCAAACCGAGTGAGCCACTCGAAGAATATGGCCGTGTCCCCTTTGGCTGGTAAGAGCGTAGCTGTAATTACTACGGTAATGAGAATAAGTGTGAAATTATCAAAAATTAGACGTAATCGAGCAAGCATACGTTATCAACCTATGAACTTAGCGTTTTAATAAGAAACCAGCCAAGGTAAAAGCACAAAAAAGATCCTACTAAATGTAGTAATAGGTGTAAAAACAAATAGAAAAAATATTGTTGTTGGAGCAAAGTAAAGCCTTCGGCAGTAAAGGTGGAAAAGGTAGTAAGCCCACCTAAAAAACCGGTAGCTAAAAAAAGCTGCCAATAAGCGTTTAGGGAGAAAGCAAATTGAACCGTACCAAAAAGTAACCCCATAAAAAAAGCACCAAGCCAGTTGGCGCCGAGAGTACCAAGAGCGATAAAGGGGAACAGTTGGTTCAAAGATACGCCAATAAGCCAACGTATGACTGCACCTAAGCCTCCGCCTAGGCCTACGATGAGCGTCTGTTTAAGTAGCAAAATGTCTCCTTAGGACGACAATGTTTTATCTTATAGAGAGAGTCTACATGATTAATGATGAGTTAATGAATACCATAGGGCAAGCTCGCCGTATTTTAATCTTCAGTGGCGCCGGTATGTCAGCAGAAAGTGGGGTACCGACCTTTAGGGATGAGCTAACAGGATTATGGGAGCAATATGACCCAATGGATTTGGCGACCCCAGAAGCATTTGAAAGAGACCCTGCTTTGGTTTGGGGGTGGTATATGTGGCGTCGACAACAAGTGGCAGCGGTTGAGCCAAATGCGGGGCATCGTGCGATTGCGGCATGGCAACGTATTTATCCGCTGCGAATCGTGACACAAAATGTGGATGATTTACATGAGCGGGCTGGAAGCTATGGGGTGGTGCATGTGCATGGGGAGCTGTTTGCATCACATTGTTATCGTTGCCGAGCCCCCCATAAGCCCACAGCGCTCGAAGAGAACTCAGAGCAGATTGGTCAGCCAATTGATCCGCCCCATTGCAAGTTATGTGGTGGCTTGGTGCGACCTAGCGTAGTATGGTTTGGCGAGGCCCTAGATGAGGGCAGTTTACGCGCTGCTATTTATGAGGCTGAAAATTCCGATTTAGTGCTTGCGATTGGCACATCAGGGTTAGTGCAGCCAGCAGCGCTTGTTCCTCAATGGGCAAAAGATCAAGGGGCACAGCTGATTCAGATTAATCCGAACCCTACAGCATTAGATGAGCTCTGTGACATTAATATTCGGTCGACGGCGGCTCATGTTCTACCACAAATAGTAGAAAAACTCGGTATACATAACTAAAGATCACAGAATGATGGATTCTATTTTAGATACAGAGCAAATGTATGCGGCTGATAGGGCGGCGATAGCGCGGGGGATCAGTGCCTATCGCTTAATAGATCGAGCTGGGGTAGCGGCGGCAGAGCAAATCCATGTTCGTTGGCCAACAGG
>JAAYRP010000024.1 GCA_012518715.1 Alcaligenaceae bacterium
ATCCCTAAACCGGTGTTTCCTCATCGCTTGCGCAATAGTTTTGCTAACCATTTACTTGAGTCTTCGAATGACACACAAGGAGTTCAACAGCTGTTGGGACACGCCAATATCAGCTCCACACAAAGCCTCAGCCAACTAAGCGACGAACAGCGAGCCCAGTTTTTAAAACTGCACCCGCGTCATCAACGTCCACCCGAAACCTAGGGCTCTAGAGCCTCTAGCAATGCTTCACCATTCCACTGCATCATACCCAAATACGTAGACGCGGCATGTGGCGCTTTGGCCAAAGCATCTGAATACAACGGCTTGCCTATTTTAGCGTGGGTTTCCCGTGCTATCTGCTCTAACAGTTTGGGGCTGGAAATGTTTTCCATAAACAAAGCTTTAACATGGTTATCTCGCATATAATCAATCAACCCCGCCAGCTCCTTTGCCGAGGGTTCTGCTTGATTCGACGCCCCAAGTAGAGACAAAAACTCAATATCATAAGCCTGCCCAAAATAGCCAAAGGCATCATGCGAGGTCACCACCGTACGATTTTGATCGGGAATCCGTGCAAAATCCTCGACAAAGCGTTGATGCAATTGCTGTATAGCCTGGGTGTAATCCTTAGCTCGCTGTGAATAGTACACACTGTTTTCAGGGTCGACTTCGATTAAAGCTTCTGCAATGTTTTTCACGTACACTTGCGCGTGGGCTAAGCTTTGCCACGCATGTGGATCGTACTCACCGTGGTCATGCCCATGATGGTCGTGCGCATCATGATGATCGTGACCAGGCTCATGCTCCTCTTCGTACGCTCGTAACGGAATCCCCTCAATCGCTTCCACTACCTTACCTTGATACCCCGCAGACTGTACAAGCCGTGGCAGCCAGGCTTCAAAATGGGCTCCATTGATCAGGACTAAGTCAGCCTTCTGTAGAGTTTTAGCATCACTCGGGCGTGGCTCAAAGCTATGTGCATCACTCTCAGGCCCTATGATTGCAGTAGAAACCACCTTATCCCCGCCCACCTGCTGCACCATATCTGCCAAAATGGAAAAGCTACTTACAACCTCGAGCGGCTTTGCTTGTGCTGAGCCTAGCGCCCAAACTCCAAAAGCCACGCCAAACCCAACGGATTTAATCCACGTGTTTATCATTCTTTCCCCCAGTACTTACTCGTTGATAAGCGCGTATGGAACGACGTATCACTTGCCAAATCCCATCATAACGCCCAAAAAATATCGATAAAAAATAGATGGTTCCTGCTACCAAAATAATGGCTGGCGAGGCCGGCACATCTGCATGAAAAGACAGCAGCAACCCAAAATACGATGCCACTACCCCCAGCCCCCCAGCACAGGCCATTTGCTGGCTAGCTGAATGCACCCAAAACCGAGCTGATGCCGCCGGCAGCATCATAATCCCTACCACCATCAATGTTCCCAATACTTGAAAACCCGCAACTAACGTCATAACTAACAGCACAAGGAAAATCGCATGTACCCACCCCATACGCTTGGACTGCAAACGTAAAAAGAACGGATCCAAACAATCCATCACTAAGGGACGATAAATCAGACTCAAAACGATCAAACTTAAAGTGGAGGTGGCTGTAACTAATAACAATGCTTCGTCATTTAACCCAAGCACTGTGCCAAATAACACATGCAGCAAATCCATATTAGAACCACGTAGTGATACTAAGAGCACCCCTAAGCCTAAAGACACCAAATAAAACGCCGCAAAACTCGCATCCTCGCGCAAAGGCGTCAAACGTGCCACGGCCCCCGCTAAAAGAGCCACCGTTAGCCCTGTCAGCACGCCACCAAGCGCCATCGCCCCCAGCGATAAGCCCGCCGTCAAAAAGCCCACTGCCACTCCAGGCAAAATGGCATGCGCCATCGCATCACCCATTAGGCTCATACGTCGTAAAATCAAGAACACACCCAGTGGTCCCGCCGCAATTGCCAGCGCAAACGAACCTGCTAGCGCACGGCGCATAAACCCAAAATCCACAAAAGGGGCAATTAACCAATCCATCAACATGGCTAAAAGTCTCCCGCACAAAGATGGCGCGCCAAATGCAAATTTTCTGGTGTTAAGATCTCTGTGCTTAGCCCTTGAGCAATCAGCTGACCACCTAACAACACACACTGCGGGAAATGCTTCTGTACCATTTCCATTTCATGTAATACGGCGATCACGGTACGCCCTTGTTCATGCCATTCAAGTATCAATGCCAATAAGGCCTGCGTCGTGTCACTGTCTACTGCAGCAAAGGGCTCGTCCAATAAAATCACACTGGCCTCTTGCAGTATCATGCGCGCAAACAAGGCCCGCTGAAACTGCCCCCCCGATAGGGTATGAATACGTCGCGCCGCAAAACCACTTAAACCCACTTTTTCTAAAGCGTACTGAATACGTTTATGCTCGGCTGAGTCTACTTTGCGCCAAGCACCGATTCGTGGCCAAGCCCCCATCGCAACTAGGTCATACACCGTAATCGGAAAACCGCGATCCATATCCGCCTGTTGTGGTAAAAAAGCCAGATCTTTTTGCAGATTAAACCCCAAACGTACCTGCCCTTGTAACGGAGCAATTTCTGTTGTTAGTGCTTTTAGTAATGTGGATTTGCCTGCCCCATTAGGCCCCACAATGGCATATAGCCCCCCTTGATGAAACTGTAGGCTCACATCGCGTAGTGCGGTTTTACCGCGCCAACCTAAACTGACATGTTCAAGCTCAATGATGGGTATACTCATAGCCAACCTAATGCCCAGGCACTTAACAGCCACATGCAACCAACGACTACCGTAATTAGCAGTAGTCGTTGCCCTACCGACCACAATAAGGTCGATCCGGTATATGAATGATTCTTTCGGGACTTCATGTTTTATCTCATCAAGTATAAGTTTGATATGTTATAACATATCGAATCTATTTTATACTATGCCTATGCCTATACATGTACTCACCCCTCAAGCGATAGAACAGCAATTGCATAATGCCGAGCAGCTCTGTAAGCAGCGTCAAAAACGCCTGACCCCCATACGTAAACAGGTATTAGAACTGCTCATCCGCGCGCAGCGCAGCTTAAAAGCTTATGAACTGCTTGATCAGATTAAAACCATCCAGCCTAATGCCGCCCCCCCTACGGTATACCGCGCCTTAGATTTCTTAACCGAAGAAGGCTTAATTCACCGTTTAGACGCCATTAACGCTTGGACGGCATGTGTGGATGTGGCAGGTGAACCACATGACCTACTAGTGGTTTGTACGCAGTGTGGAGCGGTAGCAGAAATGCGAGCACCGCGCCTAAGCGAGCAAATTAACGACTGTATCCTGCAGGCTGGCTTTGCTTTAGCAAGCCCAGAAACCGAGTTACGCGCTGTTTGCTTGCAATGTCACCAATCGTCCCCACATAAGTAAGCATCTTTTTTGTTGTTTGCGCTTCGGCGCTGGCTGTGCTGTAATCGCATAGATTTATTCGAGGGACCTTTATATGTCTACCGCTATTGAAAACATGGTGCCTGTCACGGTGCTTACCGGCTTTTTAGGTGCAGGAAAAACCACGCTGCTCAAGCGCATTCTTTCCGAATACCATGGGCGCCGTATTGCGGTAATAGAAAATGAATTTGGCCCTGAGAACATAGATAACGAATTACTTGTTCAGGATCGAGAAGAAGAAATTATCGAGCTCAGCAACGGCTGCGTGTGTTGTACTGTACGTGGGGACCTCTTACGCACCCTCAACGAGTTACGTGTTAAACGCCAACAAGGCGAACTCAATTTTGAGCGCGTGATTATCGAAACCACAGGCATGGCTAACCCTGGGCCAGTATGCCAAACCTTTTTTATGGATGACGATATTGCTGAGTACTATCGTCTGGACGCCGTCGTAACCGTTGTCGATGCTAAACACGGGATGACCACACTCGACAAACAAGCCGAGTCACAAAAACAAATCGGGTTTGCTGATAGAATCTTAATCTCGAAAAAAGACTTGGTCTCTGATGAGGAGTACGAGGCGCTGCGCAAACGCATCTTGCGCATCAATCCACGCGCACCAATTTCTTCTGTCCATTTTGGTGAAGCCGATCTAAACGAAATTATCGATATTAGCGGTTTTAATCTTAACGCTATTTTGGATATTGACCCAGAATTTCTTGCCGAAGAGGCTCATGATCATCATCATGACCACGAGTGTGATGAACACTGTGATCATGAGCACCACGCACCGCATCAAGATAGCGTGAGTGCATTTGTATTTAAATCACGCCGCCCCTTTGACCCCGAACGTCTTGAGGACTTTCTTGGCGGAGTGGTTCAAGTATTTGGCCCCGACCTTTTACGCTACAAAGGCATTATTTACCTTAAAGGGGCTAACCGTCGCATGCTTTTCCAAGGGGTACATATGATGATGGGCGCAGAACCCGGTAAGCCGTGGTTGGGCAAAGAAAAACCTGAAACTAAACTCGTGTTTATAGGCCACAACCTTCCAAAGGAGGTCTTTATGCAAGGACTAGAGCAGTGTCTAGTGTAATCCTTGCTTTTGGCCTAAACTTTCAAGGCTTAACTTAGGCAGGAGCTTTAGCTCCACGATGATAAAAAGGGAACTATCATGGCAAGCAATGTCAGTACAAACCCAGATCAACTGTTAACAGTGGACGAACTCTTGGCAATGCCCGAATCCGATTACATGAATGCGGCACAGTTGGCATTTTTCGAAAACCGCTTACGCGAACTCGAACAAGAAATTCTTGCTAATGCAGGAGCGACCACCGAAAATCTACGAGAAACCCAGTTCGCTCCCGATCCTGCTGACCGTGCAACGATCGAAGAAGAACACGCGCTCGAATTACGTACCCGTGATCGCGAGCGCAAGCTGCTAAAAAAAGTGCAACAATCACTAGCACTAATTGAATCGGGTGAGTATGGCTGGTGCGAGGAGACGGGTGAGCCCATTGGCTTAAAGCGTCTTTTAGCTCGACCTACAGCCACACTCTCTCTAGAAGCCCAAGAGCGTCGCGAAAAACGGCAAAAGCTCTATGGAGACTAATCCACTTTCAGCGCTTCAACCAAAGCCACTCATTGAGTGGCTTTGTTTATTAGACGTCTTGAAATATAAAAAATGACCCCCACGTACCATTACACATAACGTAAAGGATCAGAATGGAACAATTTCACGCCACTACTATTATCGCCGTACGACGCGGCAACGAGGTCGCCATTGGTGGCGACGGCCAGGTTACTCTTGGCAACGTTGTGGTAAAAGGCACAGCTCGTAAAATTCGACGTCTCTACAAAGACCAAGTCTTAGCTGGCTTTGCTGGAGCTACGGCTGACGCCTTTACCCTGCAGGAACGCTTCGAGGCCAAACTAGAAAAACACCAAGGCCACCTACTCCGTGCTGCTGTAGAACTTACTCGTGATTGGCGTACAGACCGAGTCTTACGTCGACTTGAAGCAATGCTTATTGTCGCTGATAAAGAGCATACGCTGATTCTGACCGGTAACGGGGACGTGCTCGAACCAGAACATGGCTTAGCTGCGATTGGCTCAGGTGGGTCTTATGCCCAATCTGCAGGTCTAGCGTTATTACATAACACAGACCTATCTCCCGCCGAGATCGTAAAAAAATCCCTAGAAATTGCGGGTGATTTGTGTATTTACACTAATCAAAACCACATCGTCGAAACCCTATAATTTTTGCATCAGGTCGTATCTATGTCCGCAACAACCATGACTCCCGCCGAGATCGTCTCTGAACTCGACAAACATATTGTTGGTCAGAATAAAGCTAAGCGTTCTGTGGCGGTTGCCCTACGTAATCGCTGGCGTCGCCAACAGGTCGCCGAACCCCTCCGTAATGAAATTGTGCCCAAAAACATATTGATGATTGGGCCTACCGGTGTGGGTAAAACTGAAATTGCACGTCGCTTAGCCAAGCTCGCTAACGCACCATTTATTAAAGTCGAAGCCACTAAATTCACCGAGGTGGGTTATGTTGGACGTGATGTGGAAACCATTATCCGTGACTTGGTCGATGCTTCTGTCAAGCAAACCCGTGAAGTCGAAATGCGTCGTGTCCAAACACAAGCCGAAGACGCCGCAGAAGATCGAATCTTAGACGTCTTGATCCCCCCTGCTCGTAATGCTATGGGAGAGCCAGAGCGCGAAGAAAACACAGCGCGTCAAACCTTCCGTAAGCGGCTACGTGAAGGCAAGCTCGACGATACCGAAATTGAAATCGAAGTGGCTCAGGCTATTCCTCACATGGAAATCATGGCGCCTCCCGGCATGGAGGAAATGACCGAGCAGCTGCGCAGTATGTTTGCTGGTCTGGGTCGCGACAAAACCAAAGCCCGCAAAATGAAAGTCAAAGAGGCATTCAAACTGCTGGTTGAAGAGGAAGCAGCCAAACGCGTTAACGAAGAAGAGTTACGCACCGAAGCCGTTCGCAACGCCGAACAAAACGGCATCGTTTTCTTAGATGAAATCGATAAAATTACGGCTCGAGAAGGCAATAGCAGCGGCGAAGTCTCTCGCCAAGGGGTACAGCGTGACCTTTTGCCTTTGGTCGAGGGCACAACCGTTAATACCAAATACGGTGTGGTACGCACGGATCATATTTTGTTCATTGCCTCGGGCGCTTTCCATCTTTCTCGTCCCTCTGATCTCATTCCTGAGCTGCAAGGCCGCTTCCCTATACGCGTAGAATTAGACTCCTTAACCGCGGATGACTTTGTACAAATTCTATCGGATACGGATGCGTCCCTAACTAAGCAATACTCCGCACTGATGGCCACCGAGGACGTTACCCTCGAGTTCCAAAAAGATGGGATCCGGCGCTTAGCTGAATTAGCCTTTGAGGTCAACGAACGCACCGAAAACATTGGCGCCCGTCGTTTATACACCGTCATGGAAAAACTGCTTGAAGACCTTTCCTACGACGCTGGCTCCAAAGGCCAACAGCATGTCGTCATCAACGCCGACTACGTAAATGAAAAACTGGAAGAAACCGCTGGCAGCCAAGATCTAGCCCGCTACGTACTTTAATTTTTTCCAGAGCAAAAAACCACTCGTTGTTCAAACGAGTGGTTTTTTATTATCTGATCCCGACTAAGAACAATGTGGATTATTTACTGATTTTAATCACCACGTACTCGCCGTTACGACGCTCTGCCGTGAACTTGACTTTGTCTCCCGGTTTAATATCCCCCAGTAAAGCCGGATCAATCAAATAAACCAGTGTCATGCCTGGCAACTCTAACGCATCGATACTACCGTGTTTTAGGGTGATTTTACCCGCGGCCGCATCTATCCGCCGTACCTCGCCAGTAGCCGTACCTTGTTGGGCGATGGCAGGAGACACCACAGCAATGGTTCCTAAGGCAAAGATCGTAGCGGCAATGTGACGAGTGGATAATAAAGACATACAATCCCCTTTTTAGTTAGTGTATTAAGTCATTCTACAACGAGGTTTTATCGTGAGCGAAATTTTTGGCAACTATGTGTTGCGTCCAGCGACCCCAGATGATATTCCACAAATTATCCGTTTGATGCGTGATATGGCCGAATTTGAAAAAATGTTAGATCAATTTGAAGCCACCGATGAAGCCATCTATGATAATTTATTCGGATCGGAGCCTGCTGCCAAAGCACTCGTTATCACCCCCCGCGATCAGCCCCAACACCTCGTTGCTTATATTTTTTGGTTTCATAATTACTCTACTTTTAAAGCCAAGCGTGGGCTGTACTTAGAGGATATCTATATTGACCCCGCGCATCGTCAACAGGGCTTAGGCGGATTTGTTTTAAAGTATCTTGCACAAAAAGCCATTGAGCTTAACTGTGGTCGCTTTGAATGGGTCGTGTTAGACTGGAATCAAAATGCAATTGATTTTTATGAACACCACGGTGCCACGGTCTTGCCCGACTGGCGTATTGTTCGGGTAGAGGGTCAGGCACTCTCACAACTGGCCGCTCAACGATGAATCATCGACTTTCTATTATTACCACACGCTCCGGCGATGACGGTACCACCGCCTTAGGGGACGGTCAGCGTGTGCCTAAAACCCACGAACGTATTCAAGCCCTGGGCGATGTGGATGAGCTCAATAGTCATATTGGATTATGGCGCTGTGAATCTCTGCCTCAAGACGTGGATCTCTGTTTAAATCAAATTCAACACGATCTATTTGATATGGGCGCTGAATTAGCCGTACCAGGCTATCAAGTACTGACAGCACAGCATGTGCTTTTTTTAGAACACCAGTTACAACACTACAATGCCCAGTTGCCCCCTTTAAAGGAGTTTATCCTGCCAGGCGGATGCAAAGCCGCTGCGTTGGCTCATATTGCCCGCACCGTAGCGCGCCGCGCTGAGCGTGCGGTCATTCAACTTAATCAATCTGAAACCGGCTTAAGCGCACATAGTACTCAGTATTTAAATCGATTATCTGATTTATGTTTCGTCCTAGCCCGACATCTTAACAAACACCAAGGTGTGGCAGATGTCCTGTGGCAACGTTAAGATTAACGCCAACACGCTGCTAAGGGGGCTTCAAGCCCCCTAGCGCTTCCAGTATCCCGTTTGATGCAACTGGTTTTCCATCGACTGCAAATCCATCACGGCTTTTTTGCCCGTGCGCGCTAAAATCTGTTCTATTAACCCCTCTACCAATGCCACAGCCGCTGTACTCGAAGGGAAAAAAGAGGGGGCTTCCGTACTAAAGATTAAATTGCAGTTCGCTTCTAAGGCTATCGGCGCCACCTGACTATCGCACAAAGCAATCACCTTACACCCACTTTCTAGCGCGGCCTCGTAAACCCGTACAATTTCCTGTGAGTACGGCGCAAAAGCCACCAGTACCACCACATCCCCCGCTTCTAAAGCACGCAACTCCATCTCTAGCGTCCCTGCTTCTGCACGCAACATCGTAATGGGGTTTCTAAATAGCCGATATAAATAATAAAAAGTAAAAGCAGGCGCATGCGAGGCCCGAAACCCCGCTACATACACCCGTTTTGCTTTGACTAATAAGTCCACCGCTTGTGCCATCGACGTGGCATTTTGCTCTGCGATCTTGGAGACATTTTGCGCTTGAGCCTGAACTGCTCGTTGCAACATGGCTAATGGTTTATTACGACCTTTGAGTACCGCTTTAGCCGAATCCGTATAAGCCATAGGACTAGCATGTAAAGACTGTACAAACACTGCTTTTAACTCAGTCCAGCCACTAAAGCCTAAGGATTGTGCCAAACGTACCAAAGTCGCTGGCAGCACACCGGCTTGTGTCGCCAGCGTACGCATTGAAGCGATCGGGACTTCATGCGGATGGTCAATTAGATAACGCGCCCCTATTTGAAACTGAGGGGGCATCGCTGCAAAGTCAGCTTGTAAGCGCTGAATCAATGCATCTACGTCTTGAGGTGGGCGATTTTTTTTACTCATAACGAGCAGTATATCGTTTTTTTACTACATTTAAACCCAAAAATCATGAATCAAAATGAATCATGATGCATTAAATTTGATTTATTTGGTGCTTGAGCTATCCTTAAAAGAAACATACATTTCATTTAAACATGCAAATAAACATTCGATTCAAAATAAACTCTGGACGGATACCATCATGACCCACGTGTTCCACCGCCACCCAAAACAAAGCCTACCTACTGCCGTGGCAGGCGAAGGCATTACCCTCATTGACCAAAACGGCAAGCGTTATATTGATGCCTCTGGCGGTGCTGCCGTGTCCTGCCTAGGCCATAGCCACCCCGAAGTCATTGCTGCGATTCATCAACAAATTGATGCCGTGGCCTATGCTCATACCTCTTTTTTTACTAACGAGCCAGCCGAGCAACTGGCCCAATTCCTTGCACAAAGAGCTCCTGGTGATTTGGACTATGTATATTTTGTTTCCGGAGGCTCCGAGGCCATTGAGGCTGCACTCAAACTTGCGCGCCAATACTTCGTGGAAAAGCAACAACCTAGTCGACGACTATTTATTGCCCGCCGTCAAAGCTATCATGGCAATACGCTTGGTGCCTTAGCTATTGGCGGTAATGCGTGGCGTCGTGCCCCCTTTTTGCCTTTACTAACCGAAGCGCACCATGTATCCCCTTGCTATCCTTATCGCGATCAAGGGGCAGATGAAAGTGACCACGCCTATGCCACACGCCTAGCCGACGAGCTTGAACAAAAAATCCTACAACTTGGGCCAGAAAACGTTGCGGCTTTTGTCGCAGAAACCGTCGTAGGAGCAACGGCAGGGGTGCTCGTTCCTGTACCTGGCTACCTTCAAGCCATCCGCCGAGTCTGTGATCAGTACGGAGTGCTTTTGATTTTGGATGAGGTCATGTGTGGCATGGGGCGTACCGGGCATTTATTTGCCTGCGCAGAGGACGAAGTCACTCCCGATATCCTCACCATTGCCAAAGGCCTTGGTGCGGGCTATCAACCCATCGGGGCCATGCTTGCCAGCCGCCGTATTTATCAAACTCTCGTGGACGGCTCAGGTTTTTTTCAACATGGTCATACCTACATGGGGCACGCCACGGCTTGTGCGGCGGCTTTAGCTGTGCAACAGGTCATCGAGCGTGATCAGCTGCTACACAATGTGCGCGTGCGAGGGCAACAATTGCGACAAGGCTTACACCAAACCTTAAGCGCCCACCCTAACGTAGGCGATATCCGTGGTCGCGGCTTAATGGTAGGAATTGAGCTAGTGGCCGACAAACAAAGCAAAGCGCCATTGGACCATCATGCCAAGACCCATGCTCAATTACGCCGTGTTGCCATGGACAAAGGCTTACTCATGTATCCAATGGGTGGCACCGTAGACGGTGTGCATGGCGATCACATCCTATTAGCCCCACCTTTTATCTGCACTGCCCAAGACATCGACCATATTGTAGAATTAGTAAGCGCCACGATTTTCGAGGTGCTTCCTTTCACCCATCAACCTGTAGCGCTTAGCGCTTAATGACTTGGAAATGATGTATGGCCCGTTTACCTTATGCCGATTTAAATCAAACCGAGCTGCAGCCTCTAGTCCAGCAGATCGAAGCGGAACGCGGTAGCGTCATTCACTTATATCAAATGCTGTTACACAGCCCTACGGTGGCTCAGGGCTGGCTAAACCATTTAACTGGTATACGCCTTCATAGCCAAGTCCCTGGCGATCTGCGAGAACTGATTATTATGCGTGTTGCTATTTTAAATCGCGCGCCCTACGAAGCCGACCAACACGCACCTATTGCTCTCCAAGAGGGCGTTACCCAAGAGCAGCTCGATGCACTAGACAACTGGCGTGATCATAAAGACTTATTTAGCGATCAGCAAAAAGCCGTATTGGCCTATACCGATGAAATGACCTTAAATGTCCAAGTCCCACAAACCGTCTACGAAGACATCGAGCATTTATTTAACGAGCAGCTCGTCGTAGAAATCACGGCGACAATTGCAACCTACAATATGGTGTCTCGCTTTTTAGAAGCACTGCAAATTCATAGTGATGATGCCAAAGAATAAAGCCTACGCATCAAAAAGCCCCGATGCCGATTTGGTATCGGGGCTTTTTTACCTTCTCTTACTGATAGCCGGACTTACAACATCTCTCGACCTTCACGCTTAGCGGCACGAATATCTCTAAATAAAGAAACAAGCAACAAAGCGAGAATCCCTGTAGAAAGCACAGGCCAAATCAAGATATAAAATACTAACGCATTAATACTCATGACGTCTCCTTATTTTTGTGTAGTCGTGGTTGCGCTTAACATCGCTTCTTGCTCTTCGTGGAAAGCGATAACTCGTTTTGACAAGACCGAAAAATCAAAACGTTCTTTACTATTCCAGCTCATCGCGATACACACGACAGCGCTCACACCATAAGAGGTTAAGGAGCCAAGAAGCACGGTGTAATCACGCAAGAACCCAATAAAATACGGCATCAAACCAAGAGCTACGACAACGCCTACCCCAATAGCAAATAAACGAGGGAAAAAGGCAAAGTCAGCAGATAAAATCCAACCAGCAGCAGTAAGGCTGTGGAGGATTTGAGTTGAAAAAACTCTGTCTCTTGCATGTTTTTATCAATCCTCTGTGTGTGTACAGGGTTCTTATTGGATTCATTTTGAACCTGACACCGTGCCGTTTGCG
>JAAYRP010000172.1 GCA_012518715.1 Alcaligenaceae bacterium
ACCCACCAAGGGGTAATATGCAGTTTAAAATGACTAAAAACATGGGTGAGTGTCGCCATTTTTTGTTTGGTTGACAGTGATACGCCATGATTAAGCAAAAACTGTTGTAGTTGCTCTTGATTTTCAAATTGCGGTAGGGCTAGTAAGCCACCCCATATGCCTTTATCTGGGCGTTGCTCTACTAAAATCTGTTCGTTTTGTTCCCAAATTAATAAATGACAACGACGCTCGGGTTGTTTGGCGCGTGGCTTTGGCGTGGGCAGTAGATGTTGTTTTTGATGTGTTTTGGCATAACAGCCGTCTTGAAGTGGGCACTGCGCGCAAGAAGGTGTCCCCCGTGTACAAATTTGGGAACCAAGATCCATTTGGCCTTGGGTATACGCGGTCATATCAAGATCCGTAGGGGCGAGTTTTAGCACCTGATGGGCTAGCTCCCACAGTTTTTTTTCGGTAGCGCGAAGATGGGTGAGCCCCTCTATACCAAAATAACGACAAAAAACACGCTTAACGTTGCCATCCATGATGGGGGCGCGTTCACCGTAAGCAAAGGCTGCAATAGCAGCAGCCGTAGAAGGACCAATACCAGGTAGAGTCGCTAAGACCTCACTATGGGGTGGAAATACCCCCTGATAGTCTTTGACGATGACTTGAGCGCAACGGTGCAAGTTACGGGCTCGAGCATAGTAGCCAAGTCCAGCCCAATAAGGCATGACCTCGTCTTGTTGGGCTTGGGCTAAGCTTTGAACGGTAGGAAAGCGCGTCAAAAAACGCGTGTAATAATCGAGTACCGTGGTGACTTGGGTTTGTTGGAGCATAATTTCTGACAGCCAAATTCGATAGGGGTCTTGGGTATGCTGCCAGGGTAGATGTTGGCGACCGTGTTGCCGCTGCCAGCGCACAATGCGCTGGGCAAAGGTAGAAAGATAAACAGACATTAAAAGGTAGATTGACGAGTAACGGACCAGCGCGCGGCGGTGGCGGCCAGCACCATAACAACGAGGGTAGCAACCAGCAGGTCGCCTGAATCGGGTAACGTTAAACTTAATTGCGTATTGTAGCTTAGGGCGAGTCGGTTTAAAGCCGTATTGCCAGGGCTGAGAGCAATCCAACTTAGACCCATAGCTAATAAGCAAGAAAGCCCACCGCTCAGTGCGCCGACATATAAAAAGGGACGCCGTACAAAGCTTTCTGTAGCGCCGACGAGGCGCGCGACAGCGATTTCTTGGTGCTGAGTAAGTGCTTGCAGGCGAATCGTGTTAAATACAGTAGCAATCACAATAATGCCTACGCTAGCACTCAAAATAAATAAGGCAATACGCCCAAAACTTAATAGTGCTTCGAGACGTTTAAGCCAGTCACGGTCCAGTTGGACGCGATCGACTTGTGCCATTTGTTGGATTTCGTTAGCAAGCAAGACCGCTGCTGTGCTTTGAGCCTCGCCGGATTTGAGGCGTAGCACTAGTGTATCGGGGAGCGGGTTATGGGGCAGAACGGCGAGGGCATCGGCCCAGGTGGGGTCTTTTTTTAGTTGGTCAATAGCTTGGTTTTTATCAATTTTTTGAATGTTTTCTATGAGTTCTGCGTGCTGCGATTGCAACTGTTTGGCTAAAGCCTCTGTTTGCTTTGCTTCGAGATCAGGCTTCAGGTAGACCGTAACTTCTGTGGCAACGGGGATTTGTTGCACAACGGGTTGTGCTGATAACAAGATCGCCCAGCTGACGAGGGGTACACTCAATGCCAGCGCGATGACTACAATGTTAGTCATCGAGGAAAAGGGTTGGGCCAATAAACGTAAAATAGCCACCCGAAATGCGTATTGATGTTGTCTAAGCCAGCTTTTCATAGAGAGTGGAGTGTAAGGTCGGGAGGATTAAAGGGGGGTACCCATGAGATCGCTAAAACGATCTGGCTCAATGAGTAGGGTACGGCGTGCATAGTGTGCCATGAGAGCTCGATCATGCGAAGCGATTAAAGTGGTAACCCCCACGCGGTTAAAATCTTTAAAGACATCCATGATACGTTTGGCGCTAACGGCATCAAGGTTAGCAGTCGGTTCATCAGCAATAACAATGGCAGGCTTATTTACAATAGCACGAGCTATTGCTAGGCGTTGTTGTTCGCCCCCAGACATTTCAATAGGGTATTGGTCCTCTTTGCCAGCTAGCCCGACTTTTTCCATGGCAGCACGTACACGCTTTACAGCGATTTTATACTCTATGCCCAAGACTTCTAGGGGGAGCATAACGTTTTGGATAGCACGACG
>JAAYRP010000173.1 GCA_012518715.1 Alcaligenaceae bacterium
AAAACCAAGGCAAAACACACGAAGCGATGTGGTTTGCTCCCGATGGCGAGGGCGGTGGTTATTATGATTTTGCTGGCCAAAGCTCTCAGGGGGCATTTTTACGTAATGCGTTGAAATTCACTCGCATCAGCTCTACCTTTGGCGGTCGTCGCCACCCTATCCATGGCAACTGGCGCAATCATAACGGGGTAGATTATGCCGCCCCGACGGGCACGCCCATTCACGCTACCGCCGATGGCGTTGTCAAATCGATTGGTAATCAGCGTGGCTATGGCAAAACCATTGAGCTTGAACATCACAGTGGTTACAGCACCTTATACGCCCACCAAAGCCGTTTTGCTCCCAACCTAAAAAAAGGTGACCGTGTCAGTCAGGGTCAGCTCATTGGCTATGTGGGCTCAACTGGCTGGGCAACAGGGCCACATCTTCACTACGAGTTCCGCATCAATAACAAACCGGTCGACCCTTTAGCGGTAGACCTTCCTGTTGCTAAAGTTCTTGATCCCAAACAGCGCGCGGCATTCGACACCGTCGCCGCCCAGTACAAGAACCAGTTTGCGGTACTCAAAGGCCTAAATGAGCCGCTCGTGGCCGCGCTAGACGACTAATATGCTGTTTATCGGCATCATGTCTGGCACCAGCACAGATGGCGTGGATGCGGCCTTATGCCGTATCCGTGCGCCTGACCAGCTGGAGGTAATCCATCACTACAGCGAGCCCTTTGATGCAGCGCTGCGCGCTGAAATCCTACAACTGAATCAATCAGGGGTCGATGAGCTACACCGTGCCGCGTTGGTTTCAAACCAGCTCGCTGATTGTTATGCGAATTGCACCCAACAGCTTTTGCTGCACGCCCAAGTGCCCTCCTCGGCAATCACAGCAATTGGCGTGCATGGTCAAACTGTGCGTCACGCCCCACATCTCGGTTACACCATACAACTAAATGCCCCCGCTCGCCTAGCCGAATTAACAAAAATCCACGTTGTGGCAGATTTTCGGTCTAAAGACATTGCCGCAGGCGGTCAAGGCGCCCCTTTAGTGCCTGTTTTTCATCAGGCGGTTTTTGGTGCCCCAACACCACGCGTTATTTTAAATCTGGGGGGGATAGCCAACATTAGTATTTTACGCCCGCAACACGCCCCAACTGGCTTTGATACGGGCCCAGCCAATGCTCTGATGGACGCGTGGATCCAAAAACATCAAGCCTGTCGTTTTGACCAAAATGGGGCGTGGGCGGCCCAAGGCACGCCCGACCCTACCCTACTGCAAACGCTATTGGTCGAGCCTTGGCTGGCCTTACCACCGCCTAAATCCACGGGTCGCGATTTATTTAATCTTAGGTGGTTAGAATCCCATTTACAGGGGACAGCCCTAGCGCCAGTAGACGTACAAGCTACCCTTGCATGTTTTACCGCTACCACCGTAGCGCAAGCCATCCACCAGCATGCTGCGGATGCTACTGAAATTATTCTTTGTGGTGGGGGGGCCTACAACACCCATTTACGACAACAGCTGGTCACACAAATAAAAAAGCCCATCCGTTTAAGTGATGAGCTAGGCATCGGCGCACAGTGCGTCGAAGCCGCGGCCTTTGCGTGGTTAGCCTATGCGTATTGGCAGGATATCCCAGCAGGACAACCCAGCATTACAGGGGCTAACCACCCAAGTATTTTAGGCGCGTGGCATAAGGCCTGATTAAATCGTAAACGATGAACCACAACCACATGTGGTGGTCGCATTGGGGTTACGAATCACGAACTGAGCGCCCTCTAAATCGTCTTTGTAGTCGATCTCGGCACCCACTAGATACTGAAAGCTCATGGGGTCAATTAATAACTGCACCCCATTTTTATCAATGGTGGTGTCATCGTCATTCACGACTTCGTCAAAGGTAAACCCGTACTGAAAACCCGAGCAGCCCCCACCTTGGACAAAAACACGGAGTTTTAAATCAGGGTTACCCTCTTCGGTCAGTAGCTCACGGACTTTATCCACCGCGGCATCCGTAAAGACCAAAGGAGAAGGAGGTGCCTGAAGGTCAACCGTTTCGGTAAGGGTATTCATAAGAGATACTCCTGCAACAAATAAATAGTAAGTTTTATTTTAAGCCTAAATCGTCATTCACACGAACCGCCTACTTTGATAGGTTGTGTTTGTAGGTCGCGCGCAACTGTTTGCCCTGATAAATACGCACTGTCACCGCTTGTATCGCTGTTTCAGTAGGAATAGATAATAAACCCGTGGTGCGTAAAAACCGGTCAAACTGGATCGTTAACGGTTTGGCAGCATCCTGTCCTGCGGGGTATAAAACCATATCTTTTTGCTGCGCCCCATCTGCTACATGGGCGATAAACTCAATATGACCATCAAAACGGTCTAAACCAGCAGGACGCTGTAATAATAATCTATAGTGTAATACATCCGCCTGGGCTTCGATATCTAAAGCCCTAATTTGTACCGTGCCTTTATCCGACACGGGTAGCAAATGCTCGTAAAAGGCCAACTGCTCTTGAAGCTGAGCTAACTGCTCCTGATGTTGCACCAAACGCTGTTCTAGGCTTTGCTGGGTAGCAATATCCAGTGCGTGCTGGGTTTCTAATGAAAGAATATGTTGCTGAGCTTGCTGCCAATCCTGCTGGACTTGCTGTAATTGATCGCGTAATGCACCGCTTTCAGCATCGTACTTCCAGCCTAGAAGACCCACTCCCGTCGCACCGAGCAGGAGCCCAAAGATAAAGAAAAAAAAAGAAAATGGCTTCACAAGAAAAGTAAAAAAAGAGGCAGACGTCTTACTATTATGACGCCTTGCCCCTGATTTAGTTCCAATCAAATAGCAACAAGACTTAAGGCAAAATTGCCACGTGCTCCAGCCCTGTTTGCTCAGGCAGGTTAAACATCAGATTCATATTCTGTACGGCTTGACCAGATGCCCCCTTGACGAGGTTGTCTTGTGCCACCATCACAATAAGCTGATCATCGTGACGCTGCAAAGCAATACGGATTTTATTTGAGGCGCGTACAGAGCGGGTTTCTGGTACAGTACCCGCTGGCATAACATCAACAAAGTACTCATCAGCGTAGAACTGTTCGTAAAGCGCCTGAAAGTCTGTATCCATGGCCTCTGGCAAAATACGTAAATACAACGTAGAGAACATGCCACGGATCATTGGTACCAAGTGCGGAACAAAGATTAAGTGGACGTCTTTGCCCCCATTGAGTGCTTTTAACTGTGCAGAGATCTCTGGGTGGTGGCGGTGCCCTGCTACCCCATAAGCTTTGAAGTTATCGCTGGCTTCGGAAAACAAACTACCTACAGCAGCTTTGCGCCCTGCGCCAGACACTCCTGATTTACAGTCAGCCACCACACGGGCCTCGACCAAAGCGCTTTTATGCCCCCAAAGCGGTGCTGTACCCAATAAAACGGTAACGGGGTAGCAGCCCGGATTTCCTACAACACGAGCCTGCGCGATTTTTTCTCTATGAATTTCGACCAGGCCATAGACCGACTCTTTTAAAATGTCAGGGCAAGCATGCGGCATTTTGTACCATTTTTCAAAGAGTGCGGTATCTTGCAGACGAAAATCCGCGGCTAAGTCAATGATTTTGACCCCTTTGTCTAAAAGTTGCTGCGCTTCTTTCATGGCCACCCCATGAGGCGTAGCAAAAAACACCACATCACACTGATCCAAGGCCGCTTCGTCCGGTGTTTTAAACACCGCATCCACATGGCCCCGTAAGCTAGGGAACATATCTGCTACAGGCATACCGGACTCTTGGCGGGAAGTCACCGCCGTGATTTCAGCATGCGGATGCTGAGCAAGTAAACGTAATAGTTCTACACCGGTGTAACCCGTGGCGCCAACAATACCAACTTTTATTTTTGTAGGCTGAGCAGATGTGGACATGGTTCCCCTTTTTATATGAGAAAAAATAAATCAATCATCTGTTTATGATATAGGATCTGTGATTTTTTTGGGGATTTCTCAGCATAGAGATCAAAAAACAAAACCCCGACCAGAGTCGGGGTTTTGTACATACACCAGCCAAAGCTGGCGCATACGCAAAAAATTAGCGCTTGCTGAACTGTTTGCGACGACGTGCTTTGTGGAAACCGACTTTTTTACGTTCGACTTCACGAGCATCACGCGTAACCAAACCAGCTTGTTTAAGTGTAGGTTTGAGCGTTTCGTCGAAATCAATCAAAGCACGGGTAATACCGTGACGTACAGCACCCGCCTGACCGCTTTCGCCGCCACCGTGTACGTTAACTTTGATATCAAAGTTTTCTAGTAGCCCAGTCAAAACCAAAGGCTGACGCACAATCATGCGGCCGGTTTCGCGAGCAAAGTATTCGTCTACAGGTTTACCGTTTACAACAATAGCACCTGTACCCTTTTTGATAAAAACACGAGCTACCGAAGATTTGCGGCGCCCAGTACCGTAATTCCAATTACCGATCATGACCTGTCCTTAGATATCCAGGGGTTTAGGCTGTTGGGCCGCATGGGGATGTTCGGCGCCAGCATAAACCTTGAGTTTCTTGGCCATGGCGTAACCCAATGGGCCTTTGGGGAGCATACCTTTGACGGCTTTTTCTAAAGCACGACCAGGGAAACGCTGTTGCATGGTTTCGAAGTTGGTCTCTTTGATACCACCAACATAACCGGTATGACGGTAGTATTTTTTGTCTTGCATTTTGTTGCCGGTAACGCGTAGTTCTGCTGCGTTAATCACAACAATATAATCACCCGTGTCAACGTGCGGAGTGTATTCAGGTTTGTGTTTACCACGTAGGCGGCGTGCAACTTCGCTGGCCACACGACCGAGGACTTTGTCCTTGGCATCAATCACAAACCACTCACGACGGACTTCATGGGGTTTGGCCACAAAGGTCTTCATGATAGGTTCCTAATAAAAAGGCATTACGCCATAAACAATCATATTTAATCTTGTTCGCCAAGACGTTATGATTCGCCCGTGCCAACACGATTAAAGAGTAAACACAAAATTTTAACACAAAAAAAATAAAAACAATAAAAAAACCCCCATTCCATAACGAATGGGGGTTTTTGACCACAAAGGGCTTATTTATTGCGGTTCGCCAGAGCGATACCTAAGTAGTTATCGTAAGAGCCTTCAGCAACACGGAACCATGGCACAAGCTCATCACGGAAGCTCATGTAGTTTTCGTAAATACGTTTAAAGCGCTCGTCTTTGTCGCAGAACTCTTTATATAGCTCGTTGGCAGCGGCAAAAGATGCATCCATAACATCGCGAGGGAAGGCTTTTAATACAGCACCACTTGCGATCAGACGACGCAATGCACCTGGACTTTGTGAGTCATAAACGGTAAGCATTTTGTCACCGGCAGCGCGAGAAGCCGTTTCTACTAAGGATTGATACGCTTTAGGTAGCTCGTTATAAGCATCGTTGTTTACATAGAGCGATACTTGAGCAGAGCCTTCCCACCAACCGGGGTAATAGTAATACTTAGCGACTTTTTGCAAGCCGAGCTTTTCATCGTCCACGGGACCAACGAACTCTACCGCATCCAATGTCCCTTTTTCTAGAGAGGGGTAAATATCCCCTGGTGGAACCTGCTGAGGCACCACACCCAGACGCGCTAAGACCTCGCCCGCAAAACCGGCCGTGCGCATTTTCAAGCCTTTTAGGTCTTCAATGGATTTGATTTCTTTACGATACCAACCACCCATCTGGGTACCCGTGTTACCAAATGGGAAGTTAACAATATTACGCGTAGCAAAAAGCTCGCGCATTAGCTTTAGCCCGTCTCCTTCGTGCATCCAAGCGTTCATTTGGCGTGAGTTTAAGCCAAACGGCACAGCGGTATCAAAACAGAAAGAAGGGTCTTTGCCGTAGAAGTAGTAAGAAGCGGTTTGACCGGCTTCTACTGTACGGTTTTCTACTGCGTCCATGACTTCGAAACCAGGAACAATTTCCCCAGCAGGGTAAAGACGGATGGAGAAATTACCATCGGACGCCTCTTCGACCATTTTGACAAAAAGCTCAGCGGCAGAGTACAAAGCGGGCAAAGAAGGGCCATAAGTGGAAGTCATCTTCCAGCTGATTTTAGGTAGGCTTTCGGCAATAGCTGGCGCAGCTACCGCGGCAGAGCCTGCGACGGCGGTCAAGCCGGCTTTTTTAAGAAATGAACGACGCTGCATCGCGTAGATCCTCCGTGGCGTTCAAGTTAATAAATGACCGGAAATGACACGGCCGATCTTTAATCATACACCGTGCCAATATGATCTGTAACTAGGGTTTGCACAGGGTAATTAGGTTGTGCTATGAGCTAAATGTAACATCAGTTCCCCGCAACAGCCATCTGTTCAATCAAAATCGAACCGGTTTGTTTGCCACCGCGGATCAACTCGTCTGCCCCTACTGCAACCACTTGCTGATACATTTGCGCCAAGTTGCCAGCAATAGTGATTTCCTCAACCGCATGCTGGATTTCCCCATTTTCAACCCAATAACCAAAAGCGCCGCGAGAATAATCACCGGTGACGTAATTAACACCCTGCCCGATCAGCTCTGTCACATACAGCCCAGTTCCCATTTTTTTGAGCATAGCGGCTAAGTCATCCTGCGCTTGGGTATAGGACGATAGTAAACGCAAGTTATGGGCACCTCCGGCATTACCCGTTGTTTTCATCCCAAGTTTACGCGCCGTATACGAAGACAGAAAATACCCCTGAAGCTCTCCCTGGTCTACGATCACGCGGTCAGTAGTTTTGACCCCTTCGGAATCAAACGGCGCACTACCCAAACCAGCAACCACATGGGGACGCTCCACGATTTGGATGTGAGGAGCAAACACCGCTTTACCGAGTTGATCGAGCAAAAAAGAAGTCTTACGGTACAAAGCTCCCCCACTTGCCGCTCGGACAAAAGAGCCCAGTAACCCCGCTGCTAGAGAAGCATCAAAAAGCACCGGGTATTTGCCCGTTTTGAGTCGTTTCGCCCCTAGTCGGGCCACGGTACGTGCGGCGGCGATACGCCCTACCGATTCCGGCGTATCCAACAAACGTGGCTTACGCGCTACAGTGTACCAATAGTCTCTTTGCATCCCTTGGTCATTTTCGGCAATAGGCGTAGCTGAAATACTGTAACGACTATACGGGTAGCCACCTAAAAACCCATGGCTATTGGCCATCACAAAATGTCCCACATTAGTATCTACCGACGCCCCTTCGCTGTTAGTGATGAGTGGGCTGGCTTGCAACGCCGCTCGCTCTGCGCGCACAGCCAAGCGCGCGGCTAAGCCTGCATCAATCTGCCATGGGGTAAACAAAGATAAGTCCGGGTAGTCCAAAGCCAGATCCTCGGGGTCTGGCAAACCAGCCATCGGATCCTCGGCCGTGTAACGCGCAATATGCCAAGCCGCCGCTACGGTATCCTCGATAGCTTTAGGGGAAAAATCCGACGTCGACGCCGAACCACGCTTATTGCCAGCAAAAACCGTTACACTAAGGGAGCGATCTCGGGTTTGCTCCACCGTTTCCACCTCTTGGTGACGCACGGCCACAGATAGACCTTGGTTTTCTGCAATTTCCACGGCGGCATCAGAAGCCCCGAGTTGTTTTGCATACATCAAAACGTCTTCAGCGAGCTGACAAAAACGAGATTGGTTTTCAGATATGGGCAAAGAAGAAATAGAAGACTGGCTCATGGATACTCTTTAAAATAAAGCGGCATTCAATTTCCGCTGGTACTTATTTTTATTATGACCGAAAAATACTTAGAACCCGATGAAAATGGCT
Organism: Alcaligenaceae bacterium; assembly: GCA_012518715.1. Classification (GTDB taxonomy): domain Bacteria; phylum Pseudomonadota; class Gammaproteobacteria; order Burkholderiales; family Burkholderiaceae_B; genus Paenalcaligenes; species Paenalcaligenes hermetiae. Next base: position 7,785 of record JAAYRP010000173.1, read on the forward strand.
ATTATGGCCCGAGCAAATCACAAGTAAAGCGTGATATGCATGCTCTACAAGAGTTGGGCAAACAACTCATCGAGTTATCAAATGAAAAACTTAATAAGCTTAACCTAAGTGAGACCTTACGGGTTGCCATCAAGGATGCGCAACGTATTACTGCACGTGAGGGCAAACGACGCCAATTACAATACGTGGGCAAGTTAATGCGCCATGAAGATGCTGATGCCATTCGACACCAGCTCGATATTTGGGAAAATGGCTCCAAAGAACAGGCTAAAGCCATGCACCGCATCGAAGCCTTGCGCGACTTGCTGTTACGCGATGATAAGGCGCTTACCCAATTTTTTGACGAATTCCCTTTGGCTGACCCTCAATCCTTTAGGACCACGGTACGTAGCGCACGCAAAGAGGCACAACAAAATGCCACCCTGCCCGAAAACAAAGCGCCCAGCCGTAAGCACTATCGTCAACTTTTTCAAACGATTAAAACCATTGTTGAACAAGCGGAGAAGGCATGAGTACCGAATTAGCATGTATTGAAATTACCACCTCAAATCAACCTGAGTTTTCTGTTATTTGGCTGCATGGTTTAGGCGCTGACGGCAATGATTTTGCCCCTATTGTGCCCGAACTCAAGGTCGATGATATTCCTATCCGCTTTGTGTTTCCTCACGCCCCCATTATGCCTATCACGATCAACGGCGGCATGCCCATGCGCGCTTGGTATGATTTATACATGATGGACTTAGTACGCCACGAGGACGAAAAAGGCTTACGCGAGTCGCAACAGCTTGTACAAGCATTGATCGCCCGTGAAAACGCACGGGGTATCCCCACTGAGCGCATAGTACTGGCGGGTTTTTCACAAGGTTGTGCGATGACACTACAGACGGGCTTACGCCTTGAGGAAAAACTCGCTGGGATGGTGTGTTTATCGGGGTATCTTCCCTTGGCCGATAAGGTCGCTGCTGAGCGCCACGCTGCCAACCAAAACACGCCTATTTTTATGGCTCATGGGCAGCAGGATCCCGTGGTTCCATTAATACGTGCCGAAGAATCACGTCAGCGTCTTAACGAGCTAGGCTATGACATCGAATGGCATACCTACCCGATGCCGCACTCGGTGTGCGCCGAGGAGGTCAGCGCCATCTCCCAGTTTTTAAAGCGTGTTTTAGTCCGTGTAGACTAACTCGTTAAATCCAACCAAACTCGGCGCAAACCCGGATCATAAGGATCCACCTCGCTTTTAAAGCCGAGTTTGGCTAATAGCCCCAACATGCCATCATTGGTCGCCAATACATAACCATCTATGTAGCTCAATCGCTGTTGTTTGGCCTCTTGTATTAAGGCCCGCATCAGCTGCGTTCCCAATCCATAGCGCTGCCAGTCATCGGCAACAACCAACGCATATTCCGCCCCACGACCGTCGCTATTACGTAAATAATGCACAAAAGCAATGACTTGCTCCGTGCCCGCCTGCCCACTATCAATGGTTGCTATCAGGGCCAGCTCGCGATCATAATCAATGCGGGTATAACGCGCTAACATCGATGGGCTCAGCTCTTTCATCATTGACACAAAGCGCATATAACGGGACTCTGCCGATAAACCCCGCACAAAATCTTGTAAAGGCTGCGCATCCTCGGGGCGAATTGGGCGTAAAACCCACGGCTGTCCATCATCAAAATGGTGATGCTGCACTAAATGGCGAGGATACGGATGAATGGCCATGTGCGGGTAGCCGAGATTTTCTGGACTTAACCATGACACCTGCGGGTGCAGCTCAATTTTAATTTGCGAGCAATACAAACCACTAGGGCTAAGCCACAACGGGTCGATCTGTATGCTCTTGATCACGGGCAATTCGCTGATGAGCTCGGAAATTTTTTCTAGGGTTTGCTGTAGCTGCGTAAAAATAGACTCGCCGGCGATATCGTGTAAACGTTCATACCAAATCGGCGCCCGCTCAATCAACAATCGCGCTAGATTTCGATTTAGAGGAGGCAGCTCCACGGCCGTGCGCTGACTAATAAAATCCAAATCCCCATAGGCGGCCCCAAACACCATAAACGGCCCATACTGGGCATCGGTATACATGTGAATACAGACCGGCGGCAGAGTGGGTACGGTATAGGGACTGGCTTGCGTTAATATCGGCACATGAAAGCACGCTAAAAGCTGGGCGCTGTCCATTTCATCCAGATGCCGCACTCCGTGTTCTTGTAACGACTGTACAAGCTGCCTAGCAGCCTCAATATTCGCTGGACGCCCCAGCGGATACGCTGGAAGAATTTGCTGAGCAAGCTGCTGGTTATAATGATACGAAGCCAAAATATTAAGGGCTTCCATGGCAGCATCAGCAGTGCGCAAAGCGGGGATCCCCGCCTGGTCCAAACGCTGTCGTAATGGGCGCATGGTTTTTTCCCCTAACAAGCAGCTGACCACCGGCTTATACTGCTTAAGACTGATGGAAATCAGTGCTTCGGTCACAGCCTCTAGGTCAGCATAAGGGTCTGGCGCAATGAGCACCAATACCCCGTCTACCTGCTTATCTTTAATCAACACTGGGATGACTTGCTCGACCACATCCACCGTGATCGGAGCATAACGAATAATGGGGTTTGTGATTTGGTCAGTTGTCAGGGTCACCGCAGCTAAAGCCGCTTGGGTTTCTGCACTTAATGGTGCTAAGTGAACGGTAGCATTATGGCGCATAATCGCTAATGCTAACTGGGCAATCCCATCACCATTGGCAATAATCGCAATGCGTGAACCTTTTAGCCGTCTTTTTAAGCTAAGGATTTTAACTGCAGCAAAAAGCTGCATCAGATAGCGAATCCGGATAGCGCCCACACGTCGCATTAACGCATTAAACACCTCTTCACGGGCTCGCAGCGCCACACTGTTATCCTGCCCCCCTGCTTTTAGCACAATAATAGGCTTTGTGGCCGCAGCAGCATACAGGGCGCTAGCAAAACGGCGTGATGTGGGATAACTATGTAAGTACAACACCAAACTATCGGTTTGTTTGTCCGTGGCTAAAAAATCCAACATATCCGCCAAATCAATATCGGTTTCTTCGCCAAGGTCCACCACGGTGGAAAACCCAACGTTGGCATCTTCAGCCCAATCTAACACCGCTGTAGTAACAGTGCGTGATTGCGAGATCAAAGCCACTTTACCTGTTTTGGGCCAACGTGGCTGAATACTGGCATTTAATGCTACAGGCGGTCGTATCAAACCCAAAGAGCGTGGCCCCAACACTTTGCAATGCTGCTGTTTAGCCCACGCGCCCAAATGCTTTTGCATCTCTGCACTATAGGGCTGGCTACTTGGGTGGGTTAACAGCACCAAAAACCGCGGTTGATAGGGACTTAGCTGGTTTAATACCTCGAGTAACTGTTCGGCCGGCACACATATCACCACCAAATCCACTCGCTCACTATGGATGGCCTTTAGTCCCTGTAGAGGTTGCCCTTGCCCTGCGGGCGCACATACCTGATATACTGCCGCGTTTTCATGAAAGCTCAAATGCTCCGCACAATCGGGACTACACACGGTCACTACCGTTTTCGGATCAAACAATGCGGCGAAACGATGTGTTAACACCATAACCATTCCCTTATCAAAGCAGTTAGTTCTGCGAGATTTGCCACAGTCTATTAAAATAAGACCATATCAATTCACCCTTAAGGTGGATTTTCTCTTCTTTTGGCTGCTATTAGATTTATGACTACTACTATTCGTACTCGTTTTGCTCCCTCGCCCACAGGGTTCCTGCACCTGGGCGGAGCTCGTACTGCTTTATTTTCGTGGGCTTTTGCCAAACACCACAATGGGGTATTTGTGCTACGTATCGAGGACACGGATCTTGAGCGCTCTACTCCTGAAGCTGTGCAAGCCATTTTACAGGGTATGGACTGGCTAGGCATGCATGCAGATGAAGGCCCCTTCTATCAAATGCAACGCACCGACCGTCACCGCGAAGTCATTGACCAGCTCCTCGAGAGCGGTCATGCGTATTATTGCTATAGCAGCCCCGAAGAGGTAGAGGCCATGCGCGAAAAAGCCCGCGCGTTGGGTCAAAAACCCCGCTACGATGGCACATGGCGCCCAGAACCTGGTAAAATTTTGCCCCCTATTCCTGCAGACCGTAAACCGGTTGTGCGGTTTAAAACCCCAAAAGACGGGGTCACAAGCTGGGATGATTTGGTAAAAGGGCGTATCACCATTGCCAACGAAGAGCTCGATGACCTG
>JAAYRP010000025.1 GCA_012518715.1 Alcaligenaceae bacterium
ACCTGCGCTTACTGTGGTGTAGGTTGTGGGCTAAAAGCCGAAATGAAAGGGGATGAGGTCGTCCGCATGACCCCTTGGAAAGACGGCAAAGCCAACCGGGGCCACGCCTGCGTTAAAGGACGCTTTGCTTGGGGCTATGCCACACACCAAGACCGTATTACCACGCCGATGATTCGTCGTAGTATTCATGACCCATGGCAACCTGTTTCATGGGAAGAAGCCTTAACCTACGCCGCCAGTGAAATCCGTCGTATCCAATCCCAATACGGTACCCATTCCGTGGGGGGGATCACCTCGTCCCGCTGCACTAACGAGGAAACCTATTTAGTTCAAAAACTGATTCGCGCGGCGTTTGGAACAAATAACGTAGATACCTGCGCCCGTGTTTGCCATTCCCCCACCGGTTATGGTTTAAAACAAACCCTAGGGGAGTCTGCTGGAACGCAAACCTTTGACTCCGTCATGCATAGCGATGTCATCATGGTGATTGGTGCCAACCCCAGCGATGCGCACCCTGTCTTTGCCTCGCGCATGAAGCGTCGTCTACGCCAGGGCGCGAAACTGATCGTTATTGACCCACGTGCAACGGATCTGGTGTCTTCCCCCCATATTCGCGCCGACTATCATTTAGCCCTACGCCCCGGTACGAACACCGCATTGCTCTCGGCTTTAGCCCATGTGATAGTCACCGAAGGTTTAGTTGACGAGGACTATATTCAATCCCGCTGTGAGGCTGATAGCTTTGATGCCTGGAAAGCCTTTGCTATGCGCCCAGAAAATTCCCCCGAAAATATGGCAGAAGTCACGGGCGTACCTGCAGAGCAAATCCGTGGCGCAGCGCGTCTATATGCCACAGGCGGTCGCGCCGCGATTTATTATGGCTTAGGGGTAACAGAACATAGCCAAGGCTCCACAACTGTTATGGCGATTGCTAACCTAGCCATGGCTACTGGCAACATCGGTGCCGAAGGCGTTGGCGTTAACCCTTTACGTGGCCAAAATAACGTTCAAGGTTCATGCGACATGGGTTCTTTCCCCCATGAACTGCCAGGTTACCGTCATATCTCCGATGAGCAAACGCGTCAACAGTTTGAGCAAGAGTGGGGGGTACGCTTATGGCCCGAGCCCGGCTTACGTATTCCCAATATGTTCGATGCGGCGATCAGTGGCTCTTTTAAAGCCCTATATTGCCAAGGCGAGGACATTGTACAATCCGACCCTAATACCCAGCACGTGACCGCCGCCTTATCCGCGATGGAGTGCATCATTGTTCAAGACCTGTTTCTTAACGAAACAGCCAAATATGCACATGTATTCTTACCCGGCTCCTCTTTCTTAGAAAAAGACGGCACCTTTACGAATGCCGAACGTCGTATTTCGCGAGTACGTAAGGTCATGGAACCCAAAAGCGGAATGGCTGACTGGGAAATCACCTGCGCCTTATCGAACGCACTCGGCTACCCCATGCATTACAACCATCCTAGCGAAATCATGGATGAAATCGCCCGCCTTACCCCTACATTTACTGGTGTCAGCTATGAGCGTATTGAAGCACTAGGTGGTAGTGTGCAATGGCCATGCAACGAACAAGCCCCGGAAGGCACTCCGATTATGCACGTAGACCATTTCGTACGCGGCAAAGGCCGCTTTATGGTCACCCAATATGTGCCCACCTCGGAGCGTAGCAACCGTAAATATCCTTTGCTCCTGACCACCGGACGCATTCTGTCTCAGTATAATGTAGGGGCACAAACACGACGCACTGCCAATACACATTGGCATGCCGAGGATATCCTCGAGATCCATCCACACGATGCTGAAGATCGCGGCTTAAAAACCGGCGACTTTGTCACGATCACCAGCCGTACTGGGGAAACCGTATTGCGCGCAGAGGTCAGCACACGTATTCAGCCTGGTGTGGTCTATACCACTTTCCACTTCCCTGAATCCGGTGCTAACGTGGTCACCACCGATAACTCGGACTGGGCCACAAACTGTCCTGAATACAAAGTGACCGCTGTACAAGTCCAAAAAGTCTTACAGCCAAATTCCAACTGGCAAAGCCAATGGTCTGATTTCCATCAACAGCAACAGGAGCTACTTACTGCTCACCAACAAGACGAAACGGATACAGCCGAACTGTTACTCAACGAAAACCATTAACTATGTCATCTATAAGCGCTACTTTTACCGCTGCCGACACAGACCTGTCGGCCGCTCACCAAGCTCAGTCCATCTGGCGGCAACCCCGCCATGGACAGCGCTTAACCCAAGTCGATGCTATCGCCACGGAAATCCCCGTGGCCTTGCAATACAACGGCATTAATCATGCCGTTCTACTTGCCACCCCTACCTTTCTAGAAGATCTAGCCCTTGGCTTTTCTTTTACAGAGGGGATTATTCGTCACGCCAGTGATATCTATGACATTACGCTCCAGCAAAACGCACAAGGATATGTGGTCGATATTGAAATCGCCTCTGCCTGTTTAAATCAGCTAAAGCAACGCCGGAGACAACTGGCCGGACGCACCGGCTGCGGGTTGTGCGGCTTAGAAAGTCTCAGCGAGGTACAACGCGATTTACCTATGTTAGCGCCACCTATACATCGCTACTCTCCAACCGCCGTTTTTGCAGCACTAGATCAACTACGCGCCAAACAACCCTTGCATCAAATAACAGGTGCTACTCATGCCGCGGGCTGGGCTGACTTAAATGGCACCATTCACGTAGTACGCGAAGATGTAGGTCGACATAATGCCTTAGATAAGCTAATTGGCCAATTGCTTAGTCAATCCAGCCTGGTGATCAACCAGGGGTTGATTGTGGTGTCTAGCCGCGCCAGCTTTGAAATGGTACAAAAAACTGCTGCTATAGGCGTGCCCGCCTTAGTTGCCGTATCTGCTCCTACTAGTTATGCCAAGCACATTGCAGAGGAGCTGGGGTTATTATTAATCGCTTTTGGCAGAGAAAAACAATTTAGCGCGTATAGCCACGCCGAATACTTAACGGAGGAAGACCATGCAAGTTGATCCCTTAATTCCCATGATTAACCGCATTGGTGAGTTTTTTCAGGCGCAGCCCGATCAACAAGCTGCACAAAAGGAAATCGCTGATCATGTGCGCTTATTTTGGGAGCCTAGAATGCGCCAAAGCATTTTGGATTTCTTAACGCAACACCCTGATGGGCAAGCAGGTACACTTCGCCTACATCCGCTTGTTGTCGCTGCTTTACATGCCCACAAAGAATCCTTGCTGCCAAAACTAAGCGTGTAACTGGTTTGGTATCGCTGCTTCTGCCACCGCTTGGTGTAAAAAAGCGATCACTCCAAACCAAAGCGTTTTATTCGCTGTGGCTAAATCCACTACCTGTGACGCCACATCGCAATGTAAACGAACGGGGATATGCGGGGGCTGTAAACCTGCCGCTACCCCTTCAAAATTATACCATTGCACACGATAATCAAACCCGCTTTGCTCTAGCTGCGCTACCACCTGCTTAAAGTAAGCGCTACCATGATGCGCCTTACCAGAGGCCATCAATAATGGTCCTTGTAACTGATCAACCGCTATTAATTGTGCCTCAAACTGTGATGTAGCAGGTTCCCACGCAATCACTGCCGATACCTCTAGGCTAAACCGAACACCTAATAATAAAGCTAACTGCGCACCCTGCCCTGTTCCACATACAGCCACAAACTGATGCTTAGGCTTGCATGATTCACGCAACCAACGCAAAGCACACTCAAACAGAGCCAGGTCCTCTTTAGACGCCTCTGCAGCAGGAGTATGGGCATAATCCAAGGCTAATGCCATATAACCCCGCGCCGCATACAAGGCCGCCAGCTCTTCTTGCACGGGCTGCTCCGCTGCCGACTTTAGCACTAACACAGCAGGCTTATCCCCCGCAAAAGTAGGTACAAAAAACACACCTTTTACACCATCTTGATCTAGCTCCACCCGCTGTACTGTTTCTGTAGCTAAACGCTGCGTTAATACCGTTTGCGCTTGTTGCCCCTCTGATGACACATCGATTTGTGTATGCAAAGCATGGTGCACAGACAAAGGGTATACATCCTGAGTGGCCGCATTTTCTGGTCGTTGCTCATACAACAACTGCAAAGGTAAAGCCGTCTCCATCCCCTCTGGGACCGCTGTGCTCAAGTCTACCTTGCCTTGCGCATCACTCTTGTAAACCAATTGACTGCGCCATACCTGACCGTTCCCGCGCTCAGTCATAGTTTGCACCGTCACCAGCTGATGAGCAGCAGCACCACTGATCGTAATTTTTCGATCAATATCAATCAAACTATCTGGAAAATCGATGGCGATTTGAAGCATATACCCCCCCTTTGCGTAGAAAACAAGACCGCTATTGTACTAATTACGACCTAAAAATAAGAAAAAGCCCATGCTGAGCATGGGCTTTGGTATTACAAAACTAATATATGTTATTAGCTATTGTCTTTAACGCGATAAACCAATACTGCGCAAGGCGCTAGGTTCAGAACTTTAGCCGTCACACTACCTAACAGCAAACGAGAAAGACCACTACGACCATGACTACCAATAAAGATTAAATCGCAGCCTTCCTCGGCAGCGGTGTTTGCCACAGCATCGGCAACATTAAAATTAGAGACAGAGCGCGAGGAAGCTTTTACACCGGCTGTTTCAGCACGATCCAAAACCGCTTGAATGTATTTGCTGGACTGTTGCGCAGCCGTTTTTTCGTAGTCTTCGTCTGTGATAGCATAGGCTGCAGCCATCCCATCAAAACCAACTGTAGCCGCAAAAGGCTGCGTAACGTGCAATGCTACAATTTCAGCACCAATCTGACGAGCAAATGCCACGCCTTTGTTTGCTGCTTGAGCGGATAAAGTAGAACCGTCGGTAGGAATTAAGATTTTTTTAAACATGGTCTGCCCCAATGATGAAGTGATTAGTTAAGAGTAATACTTACTTTGTAACTGAGCAAGTTTGCATCCAAGCTTTATTGATGCATATCAATTTTGTTGTGCTAATTGATAAAGGTTGGCACAACGTGCGCCACTACGACAATAAGCCAAAATTGGTTTTGGCATGGTTTGATAGATTTGCTTGAATTCCTCTACGTTATCCCATGTAATGGAGCCAGATACTACGGGCTGATACTGCACCGCTAAACCCGCAGCTTGAGCAGCCTGAATCATCACATCCGACTGCGGCTGTGAGGCGTCCAACTCATGATCTGGACGATTAATAATCACGCTTTTAAAACCAGCCTGTGCAGCGGCTTGCATATGTTCAGGTTGTAACTGGGGGGCAACAGCAAACTCTGCGGTAATGCTGTGGAATTCAAAACTCATTCATTTCTCCGCTAAATGCATAGATCCATTATATATTTAGTTTAGATGAATTTGAGTAAATCAACCACCTAATTAATCCCTAAAACTAAAGCTGTACTTACTTAGTAAATCGATACATACTAATTAACATTATTTCTTAATTTTTGAATAGCCTTATGTCACAACCTGCTTATACCATTGCTGATATCGAAAATTTAGTGAACGAATTTTATGGTGCCATTCGTCAACATGAACAACTGGGCCCTATTTTTAATCGTCACATTTCAGACTGGCCAACACATTTGGCCACAATGGTGGACTTTTGGTCATCGTTATTATTAAAAACCCAACGCTTTTCTGGCTCACCCATGATGAAACACGCTGCTATTCCCGACCTATCAGCAGAGCGTTTTGAGCAATGGCTCGATTTATTTCACCAAACCTGTCAACAACAAACCTGCAAACCGCTTGGTAATGATGCCTGGGCTTTTGCCCAACGCATTGCTCGCAGCCTGTGGATGGGCTATCAAATCCAGCATAATCCCCAGCGCACCCCCACCGAGCTACAACTACGCCATTAAAAAAGCTGGGGTAACCCCAGCTTTTATTTAATCAAAAGGTACTGGACGTGGTGTGTTGTCATGTGATGGTGGCAAAATCGGCAAAGTGATTTCAGGCTGCTTACCGGTTAAAGATTTTAAAAAGGCAACAATTTGCGCATTTTCCTCATCAGTAAAATGACGTCCCAACTGTAAACGCCCCATAATATCTACTGCCTCGGTGAGTGTGTCCGCCGCCCCGTCATGGAAATAAGGATAGGTCAGCTCTACATTACGCAATGTAGGAACTTTAAAGCTAAAGCGGTCCGCGTCTTTGCCTGTTACCGCGGCACGCCCCTCTGCGGGGTTTGTTGTTTGATACGGTTCGATTAAACCCATTTTTTGGAAAGACGTTCCGCCCAAGTTCACACCATTGTGACACGCAACACAACCGCTATTTTTGAAAAGCTGATAGCCTGCAAGCTGTTGGTCAGTGAGCGCATTGTCATCACCTTTTAACCAGAGATCAAAAGGAGCATCCGGTGTAACTAATGTTTCCTCAAAAACAGCAATTGCATCGGTGACCTCATCAATACCAAAGTCCTCTTTACCATAAACGGCATTAAACTCAGCCACATACTGTGGAATAGAGCGCAACACCTCTACAGCTAGCTCATGCGTAAATGCCATTTCTTTTGGGTTAGCAATCGGACCACCTGCTTGCTCTTTAAGTGTGCCGGCTCGCCCATCCCAAAACTGGGCCATATTTAGGCTAGAATTTAAAACAGTAGGAGAGTTAATAGGGCCTTCTTGCCAGCGATCCCCAATCGAAGTTTTAAGATTATCCGACCCTCCCATACTTAGGTTATGACAGGAGTTACAGGAAATAAAACCGGATTTTGATAAACGAGGATCAAAAAAAAGTTTTTTACCTAGCTCGACTTTGGCTGGGTCTGTGATCTCGGCAGGAGTAATAGGCTGCACCGGTTCATTGCGCACCGAAGCGGCCGAGGCTCCAAATGCCATACCCATCACTAATAATGCAGCGGATAATCTAAAGCTCAACATAGCGTATTCCCATAATAAAAGGTGAATAGCGAACCGGTTGCTGTATATCCCTACTTATAACATGGGTATCTGTTTGTAACAAACCATATAGGGGTTAGTGCTAATAGCCTTAAATTATTTAAAGCATAAAAAATGCTCAAAAAGGCACAGATACCTTTTTGAGCGTTAGCTACGCCGTTAGTAGCCAGTTAAGCAGCAGAAAATTCGTTAAACGCCTGCTGGGCTTTCATACCGTACATTAAAGAGGGGCCGCCACCCATGTACACCGCTGTATTGATGACCTCGTCAAACTCTTCACGGGTAACACCCAGTTTTACTAAGGCTTGTACATGGAAGCCAATACAGGCATCACAACGGATGGCAATAGCAATACCTAAAGCAATGAACTCTTTGGTTTTAGCATCGAGAGTGCCATCTTTAGAGGCAGACTGCGCTAATTTAGAAAAGTGTCCCATGACCTCTGGCTGGTTTTTGCCAAACGCAGCCATTTCTTTGCTTAATCCTGCAGTTAAATCTTTAAAACTCATCGTGTTTCCTAAAAAATGATCAGCACAACGACTGGCGCAAAACGCGCAGTAGCTGCAGCACAATGGGATGATCTATTGAATAAAATACGGTTTGGGCTTCTTTACGCACCGTGACCAGTTGTTCTTTGCGCAACACGGCCAAGTGCTGCGAAAACGCAGACTGACTCAGTGTCGACTGCTGCCAAAGATCACCTGCAGATTTTTCACCCTGAGCTAAAGCACAAAGGATGAGTAAACGTTCCTCGTGAGCGATGGCCTTAAGCAGTGCCGCAGCTTGTTGAGCATGCGGCTGGATTTGATCGCGCAAATTCATTATTTCCATACTTGCTAATTTAGC
>JAAYRP010000174.1 GCA_012518715.1 Alcaligenaceae bacterium
ACACCCTCAGCGATTCGGTCGCTATATGTGGTCAAGCTTAAACCCTGTTGCCTTGTCGTTTAAAACCGTTGCAGAGCAGGTAAGAAAACAGCGCACACCTGTTGCAGCAGACAATGTGTTTTTGGCGATGGAAAGGGTAATGAGTGATGGCATTGCGCGTAGCTGGGATGTCTGGAGAGATATACGCGATCAAAGTGTGGAGGCTATTTTTCATGGCGTGTATGGCTCACCGTGGTTGCGGGCTTTGGTTGGGTTAGATAAGCCTCAAATTGATCGTCGTGGCATTTTAAACAGTGATACGGCTTTACATGAGGAATTACACGAGCTGCGATTACAGCTAACAAAAGCGCAGGTGCAAGAGGGAGATGCGGCAGACGCATTTGCCCGCATCCTCATCTATATGGCAGGTGAGGAAACTTTTGTGGATGAGCGAGCTTTTAATTTATTAGAAAGCTTAGCTAAAGATCATATTCAAGGCTATAAGTTGCCTGATTTAGCCAGTATCAAACAAAAATTGCGTAAGCAGTGGCGTATCATGCAGATGCACCCTCAGGAAGCTATTGCAGCGCTGCCACTCTTGGTGCCAAACGAGCGCCAGCGTCAGGTCATTTGGGATGCCGTTGCTGAAATTAGCCAGCTTAAAGATGTGTTGAATCTTTCTGCTGAAAGCCAAGCTCGTTTTGCTGATATTGCTTGCGCATTAGAGCTTTGCAGTCACTGGGAGCCACCGGTAGAAGTCGCTACAAAAATTGCTGCCGAGCAAACTCAGCGTGAAGCTGAGCAGCGGGCACAAGCGCAGGCTGAGCAGCAAGCACTACTGGATGCGGCCAAAGCCGAAGCCATGGCACTGATGGAAAAACAGGCCTCTGCTGAAATAGAAAAAGCTTTGTTACAAGCACAGGAGCAGGCAAAGCAGGCTATGGCAGACGCAGAGCAAGCCAAAGCATATGCTCATGAGCTTAAAGCACAGTTGGACGAGGCTTTGCAGACTAAACCCAAAACTGAAAATCAGGCCAAAGCGGTGCCCGCAGTAGAAACCAAAGTTTCTGTGGAACCGGCCGCGAAAAAAGCAGCAAAAAAGGCTACAAAAAAAACCACGGCACGTAAAGCAGCGAAAAAAAGCACGGCGGTGAAAACGGTGAAAAAAACATTACCGGACACACCACAAACGCGTTTAGCTTTGGAAGAGGAACTGCCTAAACCAAGCGCGGCTTGGCCTACCGATAAAAAGTCGTCGTAAACGCTTTTTAAACACCTAGCTTTTATGCTAGGTGTTTTTCTGTGCGTAGCGATATGCGATATAAGCGGATCTGTGCTTGATGGAAATAGACTCTTTTAAAGAGCCCCCATCTTGGCGTTGTCTACCCATCGCTGTAGGGGAAGTGGAGGCTGCTGTCGGTAAATTCGCGTTAATAAGGGTTGAATTAGCCCCCAATCGAGTTTTTCCGGCCAGCGATAGGGCAACACATTTTCCCACTGTCCTGTCAGCGTTTGCTCGGCGACGACAAAACGAAAATGTTGCAGTCCTATTGCTGCACCTAGACGTACATCGGTCATGATGAGCAAGTCTTCGTGTACATCAAAGCGTACCCAGTCTCCGGTAAACCAGCGTAAGCGGTCTATGGATGCCGAAGGGGGAACCGCTTGTAGTATATAGTGATTATGGTCTAAGCAAATGGATTCGCTAGGTTGAGTATCCAGTAAGCTGATGATTTTTTCACAGTGCTGTTCGTCATTACGTACGATGACACGCCAAAGCAGGCTGTTAAAAGGGGTGGTCGTACTGTAATAATCAGAAAAGGCCACCCCTTGTTGGCGAAACTGATCCAAAGCTCGATACTGTGCTAGATGTTTGGCGCCAAAGGTCCACGCTAAATACGCAGTACTTAATAATAACCCCCACCGTAACCATTTTAATGTCCGCGGTTTGATGCCTGCGATTAGGGCGGCAAAAGCCCCAAAAGTCAGAGGCAGGGTATAAATGGGATCAATAATAAAAATACTTGCCCACGAGGCTGGGGTCGGGGTCAACGGCCACCAGAGCTGGGTTCCAAAGCTGGTAAAAGCATCTAACAGTGGATGCGTTACTAGCGTTAGCCAAATGCATAAAAACACCCACCCTAAATTATAAGGCCGCTGTCGGCGTAACACGCGCCACAACAAAGCGAGTAGTACACTGAATGCTGTCAGTACAAATAAAGAATGCGAAAACCCCCGATGATAGGTCATTGAGCTAATTGGGTCGGTATAGCGCATAAACACATCGAGGTCGGGCAGA